>JBFJMD010000016.1:0-15235 GCA_041634115.1 Thermoanaerobaculia bacterium
CATCGGCTGGAGCGGATCGACGACCGGGTCAAGAGCGTGCTCGAAAAGTTCGCGGCGGCCTCCGCCGGGAGCTGAGCCGCCCCGGCGCCGCGAAGGCCGTAGAGAGGCAAGGAGATCCGATCGAGATGCAACGACTGCCCACGAACGTCGACAGCAAATTCCGCTACGTGCTGCTCGCCGCCGAGCGCGCGGAGCGCATGATGCGGGGATCGAAGCCCAAGATCGAGGCCCCCAACCGCAAGCCGAGCTGGATCGCGATGCAGGAGATCCGCAAGGACATGGTGGAGTGGGACTACGGCCCGGCCGAGCCCCCCGCCGAGGAGCTCGAAGAGGAGCTCGAGGCCGAAGGCGAGTAGGCGCCGTCGCGTCGAAGCCGTCGCGGCGCCGCCGGAAGCCGTGAAAGAACCGCCGGAGCGCCCCCACCGCGTGCTGCTGGGGATCAGCGGCGGGATCGCCGCCTACAAGGCGGTCGAGCTGGCTCGGCTGCTCGCCACCCGCGGTCACCAGGTCCGCTGCGCGCTGACCCGCGCCGCCGAGGCCTTCGTGACGCCGCTCACCCTGGAGGTAATCAGCGGCCGGCCGGTCTACCGCGAGGAGTACCTCTCGGCCGCCGGCAGCGGCGAGGAGCTGCACATCACGGCCGCCGGCTGGGCCGACGCCCTCTGCGTCGCCCCGGCGACCGCCCACACCCTGGCGCGGCTGGCGTTGGGGCTGGCCGACGACTTCCTGACCACGACCGCGCTCGCCTTCGACGGACCGCTCGTGCTGGCGCCCGCGATGCACTCGATCATGTGGGAGAAGGAGGCGGTTCGGACCCATCTGGACGCTCTCGCCCGCCGCGGCGCCGCGATCGTGGGACCGGTCACCGGCCCGCTGGCCTCCGGCGAGACCGGGCCCGGGCGGATGGCGGAGCCGGCGGAGATCGCCGCCGCGGTCGAGAGCGTGCTGCGGGCCGGGGGGAGGGCTCCGGGCCCGGCGGCGGCCGGCGCGGGCGAGCGACTCGCCGGCCGCACGGTCCTGGTCTCCGCCGGCCCGACCCGCGAGCCGCTCGACCCGGTCCGATTCCTCTCCAGCCGCTCGACCGGCCGCATGGGATTCGCCCTCGCCGAGGCCGCCGCCGCGGCGGGGGCGCGCACGCTGCTGGTGTCCGGGCCCGTCGAGCTGCCGACCCCGGCGGGGGTCGAGCGCCGAGACGTCGTCACCGCCGAGGAGATGCGCGAGGCGGTCTACCGGCTCGCCCCCGAGGCCGACCTGGTGGTGATGGCCGCGGCGGTCGCCGACTTCCGGCCCCGCGCCGCCTCGGCCGAGAAGATCAAGAAGCGCTCCGGCCTTCGCACGCTGGAGCTGGAGCTCAATCCCGACATCCTCGCCGGCCTCGCGGCCGTGGCGCCGCGCGCCCTGCGGGTCGGCTTCGCGGCCGAGACCGGGGCGCTCGAGGCCGAGGCGCTGCGCAAGCTCGAGGAGAAGGCGATCGACCTGGTGGTGGTCAACGACGTCTCGCGGTCCGACGTGGGATTCGCGTCCGCGGACAACGAGGTCACGGTCTTCGGCCGGCGGGGGGAGAGGCGCTCCTACGGGAAGCAGCCGAAGCGCGAGCTCGCCGCGCGGCTGGTCGAGCTCTTCGCGGAGGCGTTGGAGAGACTTGAAAGACAGCCCGCCGCCGCCGATCGCTGACCTCCTGGGCTACCTGCGGGAGCTCGGGTTCGAGGACCTCTACCTGCGGTCCGGGGGGGCGCCCCCGCGGCCGGGGGAGGAAGCCGCGACGGCGGCCGCCGAGCCCGCGCCCGGCGGCCCCGCCGCGCCGGCCGGCGAGCGGGCGGCGCTCCTCGCCGCGGTGGCCGAGCGGGCCGCCGCGTGCACCCGCTGCCGGCTGAGCCAGAAACGCCGCACCGTCGTCTTCGGCGCCGGCAGCCCGGACGCCGACCTGATGTTCATCGGCGAGGGGCCGGGGGCGGAGGAGGACCGCCAGGGGCTACCCTTCGTCGGGCCGGCGGGGGAGCTGCTGAACAAGATCATCGCCGCCATCGACCTCGCGCGCGAAGACGTCTACATCGCCAACATCGTCAAGTGCCGGCCGCCGGGCAACCGCGACCCGCAGCCCGACGAGGCGGAGGCCTGCCGCGAGTACCTGGAGGCCCAGATCGAGCTCGTGCGGCCGCGGGTGATCGTCGCCCTCGGCCGGGTCGCGGCCCAGAGTCTGCTCGACAGCAAGGCGCCGCTGGGCAAGATGCGGGGCACCTGGTACCGCGTGCGGGGGGTGCCGACGCGGGTCACCTACCACCCCGCGGCGCTGCTGCGCAACGCCGCCTTCAAGCGCCCCACCTGGGAGGACATGCAGATCGTCCGCGACCGCCTGCTCGGCGTCGACGCCGGGGAGCGGCCGCAAGGCTAGGCTAGAATGCGGGCCATGAGCCAGCAGCCGTCCCCGGCGGCCGCCGAGGCCCGCCCCCGGCGCGCCGGCGGCGACCTCGACGTCTCGGTGGTCGTGCCGGTCCTCGACGAGGCGGACACCGTCTCCGAGCTCGCGGCGCGCATTGCCGGCGTCCTCGACCGGGCCGGCTGCTCGTTCGAGGTGGTCTTCGTGGACGACGGCTCGCGCGACGCCACCGCGGCCCGGATCAAGGAGGCCAACGGCCTCGACCCGCGGGTGAAGCTCGTCCGCCTGCGCCGCAACTTCGGCAAGGCGGCGGCGCTCTGCGCCGGCTTCGACGTCTCCCGCGGCCGGGTGGTGATCACCATGGACGGGGACCTCCAGGACGACCCGGACGAGATCCCGCGCTTCCTCGCCGAGCTCGAGGAGCGCGACCTCGACCTGGTCTCGGGCTGGAAGAAGGTGCGCCGCGACCCGATCTCCAAGCGGCTGCCGTCGCGGCTCTTCAACTGGGTGACCCGACGGCTGGCGCGGGTCGAGCTGCACGACTTCAACTGCGGCTTCAAGGCCTACCGCCGCGAGGTGCTCGAGCAGATCGCCCTCTACGGCGAGCTGCACCGCTACATCCCGGTGCTGGCGAGCCGCAAGGGCTTCGCCGTCGGCGAGATCCCGGTGGTCCACCACCGGCGCCGCCACGGCGCCACGAAGTACGGCTGGGACCGCTACTACAAGGGACTGCTCGACCTGATCACGGTCCTCTTCATCACGAAGTACACGCGGCGGCCGCTGCATCTGTTCGGCTTCATCGGGCTCGGCTGCCTCACCGCCGGCCTCGCGATCAACCTCTACCTCGTGGTCATCTGGCTGCAGGGCGAATACCTGTCGAACCGGCCGCTGCTGCTGCTCGGAGTGCTCCTCATGCTGCTCGGGATCCAGGTGCTGACCACCGGCCTGATCGGCGAGATGATCACCTTCAAGAACTTCCGGCGCTCCGACTCCTACTCGGTCCGCGAGCGGGTGGAGTAGGTCGCTGAACCTCCTCTTCCTCACCCAGACCTACCCCAGATTCGCCGGTGACACCTCGGGGCCCTTCATCCGCGACCTGGCCCGCGGGCTGGTTCGGGGTGGCGACCGGGTCACGGTGCTGGCGCCGCACGCCGCCGGGGTGCGGCCGCGCTGGGAGGACGACGGGGTGGAGGTCGCGACCTTCCGCTACGCCCCCGAGCGCCAGGAGGTGCTGGGCTACAGCCGCAGCCTGGACTCCGACGAGCGGATCCGCTGGCTGGCCGGCGCGGTGACGCCGCTCTACCTCCTCGCCGCCCGGAAAGCGCTGCGGCGGCTCGTCGCCGGCGGCCGCTTCGATCTCGTCCACGCCCACTGGGTGGTGCCGAACGGGCCGGTCGGCTCCGCGGTCGCCGGCCGCGTGCCGCTGGCGATCGGCCTCCACGGCAGCGACGTCTTCCTCGCCGAGCGCTCACCGGTGCGGTCGCTGGTGCGGCGGGTGCTGCGGCGCGCGCGGCTGCTGACCGGGTGCTCCCCGGAGCTGGTCGAGCGGGTGCGGCGGCTGGGCTTCGAAGGGGAGCGCTGGCGGGTGATCCCCTACGGGGTGGATTCGGCGAAGTTCCGTCCGCGGGAGGCGGGGGAGGGCGGCGCGCGCGGGCGGCTGGGGATCCCGGAAGAGGCCGTCGTCGCCCTCGGGGTCGGCCGCATGGTGACCAAGAAGGGCTTCCACGTGCTGGTCGAGGCGCTGCCGGGCCTGCTCGAGCGCGCGCCGCGGCTCCACCTCGTCCTCGCCGGCGGCGGCGACCGGCTGGAAGAGCTCAAACGCGCCGCCGCCCCCTGGCCCGGGCGGGTGCACTTCCCCGGCGCCGTGCCCCACGACGACCTGCCGGAGCTCTTCCGCGCCGCCGACCTTTTCGTCCTGCCCGCGGTCCACGACCCGCAGGGCAATGTGGACGGGCTGCCCAACGTGATCCTGGAGGCGATGGCGAGCGGCCTGCCGGTGGTCGCCTCGGACATCTCGGGCATCCCGCTGGCGGTGGAGCACGAGGCGACCGGCCTCCTCGTCCCCGAGGGCCGGGTCGGACCGCTGGCCGAGGCCCTCGCGCGCCTCGCGGCCGACCCCGACCTGCGGGCCCGCATGGGGCAGGCCGGCCGCCGCAAGGTCGAGCGCGAGCTCACCTGGGACGTGGTCGCCGGGCGCTACCGGGACGCCTACCGGGAAGCCGTGGCGGCACCCGTGTCCTAGCAAGCACATTCGCGCCGGTTTCGCCCCGTCCGGGGGCGAGAAATTCGATACAATGTGGAGCTTCTCACTGCGTCCGCGACCCATTTTTTCTATGTTGGACCGGCTGCGCAGAACGCCTTCCGCAGGCGATCGACGCGGCCGGCGAGAGAGAGAGATGATGACCCGACCCGACCACAACGCGCGAGGCGCCGGCGCCCTGGTCGCCTGCCTGGCCCTTGCGCTGGCCCTCTCGGGCTGCGGGGCGGCCTGCGCCGCCAAGGGACCGCGGGCGGGACAGATCGTCGTCGATCCGGGGAACCCGGCCTGGTTGGTCTACCACGACCGCGGCCCCTTCTTCCTCGCCGGTCCGGGCGACCCCGAGGGCTTCCTCTACCGCGGCGACCTGAACGCCGACGGCACCCGCAAGGGGGACCAGAAGAAGCTCATTCGCAAGCTGGCCAAGACCGGCGCCAACTCGATCTATCTGATGGCGGTGCGCTCGCACGGCGGCGACGGCCACTGGACCGAGAACCCGTTCGTCGACCACGATCCGGCGAAGGGCCTGAACCCGGCGGTCCTGAAGCAGTGGGAGAGGTGGTTCCGGCTGATGGACCGCAAGGGGATCGTGATCTTTTTCATCTTCTACGACGACGGTACCCTGATCTGGAACACCGGCCGCTCGGTGGGCGCCGAGGAGCGGGCCTTCGTCCGCGCCCTGGTCGACCGCTTCGAGCGCTTCCGTCACCTGATCTGGGTCGTCGCCGAGGAGTACGACGAGACCTACGAGCCGGAGCGGATCTCCCGCATCGCCGCCGAGATCCGGGCCGCCGACGGCCGGCGCCACCCGATCGCGGTCCACAAGCGCAGCGGCATCGACTTCGCCGAGTTCGCCGACGACCCCCACCTCGACCAGTTCGCGATCCAGTACAACACCGACCGCGTCGACGAGCTGCACGAGGGGATGCTGCTGGCCGCCGAGGAGGCCCGCGGCCGCTACAACCTGAACCTGGCCGAGGCCGCCGGCTGGGGCGGCGGCGCCGAGGCGCGCAAGAAATCCTGGGCGGTGGCGATGGCCGGCGCCTACGTGATGGCCTACCAGCAGGACATCGCCGGCACCCCCCTGAGCGACTTGAGGGACTCCGGGCGCCTGGTCCGCTTCATGGAGTCGACCGACTTCCACCGCATGACCTCGCGCAACGACCTCGCCCGCGCCGACACCGCCTACGTCCTGGCACGGCCGGGGCGGAGCTGCATCGCCTACGCCGCCGAGGGCCGCGGGAAGCTGGGGGTCGCCGACCTCCACGCCGGCACCTACCGGCTGCGCTGGCACGACGTCGCGACCGGCCGCGAGGTCGTGCGCAAGAACGTGGAGCTCGCCGCCGGCGAGCACGCTTGGGAGCGCCCGGCCGGCTTCGGCGGCGAGGTCGCCCTCTACCTCGAGCGGCTCGACGCCGATCGCTGACCTCCCCCCGCCCGGACCGATTCCACCAGCAGAAAGAGGGCCAACCGGGGCCCGATGGCGTGCGGGAGCGAGGGCTCCAAGCGGAGCCCCCGGACCGGCTCCCGGAGGCGCCCGCTAGCGCGCGCGGAGGTCGAGCCGCACCCGCTCGGTGCCGCCCTCGCGCAGCAGCTCGAGCGAGAGCTCGCCCGCCGGCGGGTTGCGCTTCAGGTAGGCGAAGAAGTCCTTGGCGCTCTCGACGCCGTAGTCGTCGACGCGCAGCACCAGGTCCCCCTTGCGCAGGCCGGCGCGGGCGGCGGGGCTCTTCTTGGCGACCTCCTTGACGAGCGCGCCCCGCAGCCGGAGCTTCTCGTACTCGAGGTCGGCGAACTTGAGGCCGATCTGCTTCGGCTTGACCGGCTTGGCGCGCCGGGCCGGCGCGGAGGGCGAGACCGCGGCGCTCCGCCCCGCGCCCAGCCGGCCCCGGGCGGCGGCGAGGTGCTCGCGCGCCGGCGCGTAGTCCGGGTCGAGGGTGAGCGCGCGCACGAACGAGGCCTCGGCGGCGGCGACCTGTCCGGAGGCGAGCTGCGCCGCCCCCAGCTCGTCGGCCCGCTCCGGGCTGCCGGGGTCGAGCCGCGCCGCCCGCTCGAAGGCCGCCACCGCCGGGCCGGCTTCGCCGCCGGCGAGCCGCGCCCGGCCGAGGGCGCTCCAGGCGCCGGCGTTCTCGGGGCCGAGGGAGACCGCAGTTCCGGCGGCCTCCAGCGCCTCGGGGTGGTCGCCGCGCCCGCTGCGCACGCCGGCCAGGGCCGCCGCCGCCTCGACCGCGGTCTCCCGGGCCGGGCCGCGGTCGAGGGCCAGGGCCAGCTCGAGGCTGGCCACCGCTTCCTCCGCCCGGCCCTCCTCGCGGCGCGCGAGCCCCAGCTCGAGGAGCAACCCGGGCTCGCCGGGGTGGCGCGAGAGCCCGGCGGCAAGGAGTTCGGCCGCTCGCCCCGGCTCTCCCGAGCGCCGCAGCGTCCCGGCGTAGTCCCGCAGCGTCGCGAGGTCGTCCGGGGCGGCGCGATGGGCCTCGGCGAGCACCTCGAGGGCCCCCGGCTCGTCCCCCCGGCGGAGCCGCTCGACCGCCTCCGCGCGGAGGCCGGCCGCCCGGTCCGGCCCGGCCGTCGAGGCCGGCTCGGGCGAGTCGGCACCCGTCGGCGCGGCGGCCGCCCGGGGCGCGCTCTCGGGAGCGGTCGAGAGGAGCCGGGCCGAGGATTCCGAGACAACCGGTGAAGCCCCGCCCGCGACCCGGGAGGGCGGCCCGCTCGGACCGACCGCAGCGCTCGCACTGGCCCGCCGCCGCGCCTCGGCCAACAGGTCGGCGAACTCGGCGCTGTAGCGCGCCGCGTCCACCGGATGGTCGGGGTCCGCGGCGAGCGCCTCGGTCAGGCTGCCGACCGCCTCCTCGTCCCGCTCCAGCAGGTGCTGGAGCCAGGAGGCGGTGACCAGGGTCTGCGCGCGCCGTTCGGGCTCGGCCGCACGCCTTCCGGCCTCGACGTAGAGGTTCGCCGCTCCCGCCAGGTCGCCGTCCAGGTAGCGCTGCCGGGCCAGCCGTTCGAGCTCGGCGGCGTCGCCGGCCGACGGGCTCGCGGCCGCAGCGGCCGGGGCCTCGGCCTCCGCCGACGCGAGCAGCGGGCCGGCCGCGAGGACTGCGGCGGCGGCGGTCCACAGGAACGACCGCGCCAGCCGCCAGGCGGCGCGCCCCGTCACTGCGCCGCCCCGCGTCGGATCGGCTGGTCGCGGACCAGGATCGGCCGGCCGCCGGTCAGGTCGAAGGTCACCACGGTCTCGCGCCCGGGCTTGAGGTCGAGGGTCGCCCGCACCGGCTCCACCGCCACCCCGGGCGGCGCGAAGACCGTCACCCGGTGACGGCCGGGGGCAAGCACCTGGCGGCGCAGCGGCGTGCGCTGCGGTGGCCCGTCGTCGACCTTGACGATCCCCTGCGGCGACTCCAGGTTGGCCTGCACCGTGAGCATCCCCGGCGGCACCAGCGGCGCCACGACCCGCCGCTCCTCGGCCTCGTCCACCACCACCTCGACGGTCTTGAACGTGCGGTAGACGGGGGTGACTAGAGAGAAGGTCAGCAGGTGCTTGCCGGGCTCGACCTCGACGGAGTGGGGGCTGCCGAGGGCGACCGGCGGGGCGCCGTCGACCGACACCGTGACCCGGTCGCTCCAGGCGGCGGGGAAGTAGAGCCGGGCGGGGACCGGGCCCTCGGGGGGCGCCGGCTCCGGCTTCTGGAACGGGAGCGGCGGAGCGGCCGCGCGCCGGCCGCCCGCCTCGGACTCCGACGCCGATTCCTCGGCTTCGGGGGGCGTGGAGACGTCTTCGGCCGCGGGCGGACCGGCACGGCCGGCTGGATCGTCCACCGGCGCGGAGCTTTCGCCGGCCGGCGGGTCCTCGGTCGGGCCGGGCGCCGCCGTCTCCGGCGAGCGGACGCTCGGCTCGGCCTCGAGGGGCCCCGCGAGCCCGGCGGCCTCGGCGAGCGCCCGGAAGGGCTCGGGCCGCTCCCAGAACAGCAGGTAGCCGGCCGCCCCGAGGCCGAGCGCGAGGGCGGCCAGCAGCCACGGCCAGCGCCGGGACCGGCGGCGCGGACGCGGATGGAGCCCGGATTCGCGGGGATCGGCGGCCGGGGTGAGCGCCACCTCGGCGAGCGAAGCGCTGTCGGGCCGCGGGGGGAGCCGGCGGGGCCGCGCGGCCGCCAGCGAGCGCACCGGCCGGGTGTGGCTGTCCCACTCCGGCTTGACCCGGCCCGACTTGAGATCGTCGCGGATCCCCTCGAGTCGCGCCAGGACCTCCGCGAAGCCGGCGGGGCGGCGGCCGGGCTCCTTCTCGAGGCAGGCCGCGACGAGCGACTCGGCCTCGGGCGGGCAGCCCCGCCAGTGCAGGGCGATCGAGGGCGGGTCTTCGTTCAGGATCTGGTAGAAGGTCGCCGAGATCGTGTCCCGCCCGAAGGGCCGCTCGCTAGTGAGCAGCTCGTAGGCGAGGACGCCGAAGGAGAAGACGTCGGTGGAGGGCTCGGCCGGCTCGCCGCGGATCTGCTCGGGGGCGATGTAGGCGGCGGTGCCGACGGTCATGC
This sequence comes from Thermoanaerobaculia bacterium, assembly GCA_041634115.1. GTDB lineage: Bacteria > Acidobacteriota > Thermoanaerobaculia > Multivoradales > JAHEKO01 > JBFJMD01. The sequence continues at coordinate 9,152 of JBFJMD010000016.1, forward strand.
CGGCGCAGGTCAGGTCCGACGCCGCTTCGCTCAGCTTGGCGATGCCGAAGTCCACGATCTTGGCCGTGCCGTCGTCCAGCACCCGCACGTTGGCGGGCTTGACGTCGCGGTGGATGACGCCGCGCGAGTGGGCGTAGTCGAGCCCGCGCGCGATCTGGATCAGGTAGAGCAGCTTCTCCGGGAACGGCAGGTAGTCGCCGTGGGCGATCCGCTCGTCGAGGTCCTCGCCGTCCAGATGCTCCTGGACCAGGTAGGGGACCTCGCCCTCGAAGCCGGAGTCGTAGATGCGGACGATGTTGGGGTGGTCGAGCTTGCCCGAGATCTCGGCCTCGCGCAGGAATCGCTCGCGCACCTCGCGGTCGGCGGAGGCGCAGGTCTTGATCGCGACGAAGCGCTTGATCAGCGGATCGAAGCCCTTGTAGACCTTGCCGTAGCCGCCCTGCCCGATCTCCTCGACGATCTCGTACTTGCCGATGGCGGGGGCGGTCTGGGCGCGCTCGGGCTGGGATCCGGGCATCTGTTCTCTCGCTGACGACGCCCGGCGGCGCGTCTCTCCGCGCCCCCGCCGGACGCCGCGGCTTCCATGGTAGTTGCTGATAGATTGCCCCGTTATGAAACATTTCACAGGCGCGGAGGGATGACGGCGCCGCCGCACTGGGCCGTGCGGCTGGAGTGCACGCGCACCGGGGCGACGGCGCCGCTCGACCGGCCCGCCGGACTGTCGCCCGCGGGCGCCCCCTGGCGGGTCGCCTACGAGCTGGATCGCCGGCGGGGGCGGCGCTTGCGCGAGGCGCTGGGGGCGCGGCCCTGGAGCCTCTGGCGCTACCGGGAGCTGCTGCCGGTGGAGCGCTTCGAGGAGCGGGTGGACCTCGGAGAGGGGGGCACGCCGCTCGTCCGCCTGCGGCGCGGCGCCCCGCCCGGGATCGAGGTCTGGCTCAAGGAGGAGTCCGGGAACCCGACCGGATCGTTCAAGGCCCGCGGCCTGTCGCTCGCGGTCAACCGGGCGAAAGAGCTGGGTCTGGCGGGCGTGGAGCTGGCGAGCGCCGGGAACGCGGCGCTGGCGGTGGCGGCGTACGGCGCCGCGGCGGGGCTGCGCTGCCGCGTGGCGCTGCCGGTGGACGCGCCGGCGGCGGTGCGCGAGGGCTGCCGGGCCTACGGCGCCGAGGTCGTCGTCGTCGGCACCACGCTGGTCGAGGCGGGGGCGGAGCTGGGACGCCGCGAGGACCGCCTCTTCGACGTCTCCACGCTGCGCGAGCCCTACCGGGTCGAGGGCAAGAAGACGATGGGGCTCGAGCTGGCCGAGCGGCTGGGCTGGCGGTCGCCCGACTGGATCGTCTATCCGACCGGCGGCGGCACCGGCATCGTCGGCATGCACGAGGCCTTTCGTCAGCTCGAGCGGCTGGGGCTGCTCGAGGGCCCGCCGCCCCGCTTCGCCGCGGTCCAGGTCGCCGGCTGCGCCCCGATCGTCCGGGCCTTCGAGCGTGGCGAGGAGAGCGCCGCGCCCTGGGAGGCGCCCCGGACCCGGGTCTGGGGCCTGCGGGTGCCGAAGGCGATCGGCGATTTCCTGGTGCTGGCGGCGCTGCGGGAGAGCGGCGGAGCGGCGGTCGCGGTCGAAGAGGAGGAGAGCGAGGAGGAGGTCCGCCGCGCGGCCCGCGAGGACGGGCTCCTGCTCGGCCCGGAGGGGGGCGCCGCCGTGGCCGGCCTCAGGCGGCTGGCGGAGCGCGGGACGATCGGGCGGGGCGAGCGGGTCGTCGTCTTCCAGACCGGCCACCCGGCGAACTACCGATGACCGGGTCGCGGGGCGGCGCCGGCGCCCGGCACGGGGCCGCCTCCGGCGGGCGGCTGCCCGTCCGCCCGGATCCGGCGCTCGCGCGCTTTCTCGACGAGGCGGTGTCCGGGGGCCGGGTCTCGGCGGCCGTCGCTCTCGTCGGCGACGGACGCCGGATCCGGCGCTGGGCCGCGGCCGGCGAGCGGACGGCCGGCCGCGCCGTCCGCCCGAGCGATCTCTTCGACCTCGCCTCGCTCACCAAGCCGCTGGCCGCGACCCTGGCGCTGCGGCTCGACCGCGCCGGCCGGCTGCCGCTCGCGCTGCCGGTCGGCAAGGTCTGGCCCGATGCCCGACCCGCCCTCGCCCGGCGTCCGCTGGAGGCGCTGCTGCGCCACCGCGCCGGCTTCGTCCCCTGGACCGCGCTCTACCGGCGCTGCCGCCGCCGCGACAGCGTCGCCCGGCTGCTCACCACCGAGGCCGGCCTGCACGGCGCCCGCGCCGGCACCTACAGCGACCTCGGCTACGCCCTCTGGGGGCTCGCGGCGGAGCGGGTGCTGGGGGCGGACCTCGCCGCAATCTTCCGCCGCCACCTGCTGCGCCCGCTCGGCGGACGCCGGATCGCGGCCCGCCCCGGCCGGGCTCGCCGCCCGGTCGAGTGCCGGCTCGGCAACGACCGCGAGGTCGCCCTCGCCGCCGCCCTGGGGCTCCGGGTCGCCCACCTGCCGGAGCCGCCCCCCGGCGAGCCGCAGGACGGCAACGCCCGCTTCCTCGGCGGCCTCGGCGCCCACGCCGGCCTCTTCGCCGCGGCCCCGGCCCTCTGGCGCCTCGCCCGCGAGTGGCTGGTCCCGGGCGACCTGCTGGAGCCGGCCGCGGTCGAGCGCGCCCTCGCCGGCGGCGGCCCCTACGCCCTCGGCTGGGCCCGCCGCCGCGTCCGCGGCCCCGCCGGGCCGGCCCTCTCGCCCTCGGCGTACGGCCACGCCGGCTTCACCGGCGGCAGCCTCTGGATCGACCCCGAGCGGGACCGCATCCACGTCCTGCTCGCCCACCGACTGAAGGTCGAACCGGGCACCGAGGCCTGGCACCGGCGCTTCCACGCGCTGGCCGCCCGCTGACGTCCCGCCCGGCCAGGAGCCGTCGATCCCCGCGCCTGCGCCGGCACCGGAGTCCGCGCTCGGCGCAGACCGAGGAGGCGCGCCGGGGGCCGCCCAAGCGGACCCCCCGGGGGGTCCGCCGCGGTCCCGGTTCGTGGTAGAAATGGGAGGCGCGGAAGCGGCGGCGGCGGGCGGGGCGCAACCACCTTCAGCAAGGAGACACCCTTCCATGGAGATCAAGGACCTGTTCCTGGTAGACGGCGCACGCACCCCGATGGCCGAGTTCAACGGCTCCTTCGCCGGGGTCAGCGCCATCGAGCTCGGCGCCCACGCCGCCAAGGCGGCCCTCGGCCGGAGCGGCTTCGAGCCCGAGGAGATCGACCACACCGTCGTCGGCAACGCCCTGCAGACCTCGTCCGACGCCATCTACGGGGCCCGGCACGTGGCCCTGCGAGCCGGGGTGCCGAAGGAGAAGCCGGCGCTCACCGTCAACCGGCTCTGCGGATCCGGCATCCAGGCCATCGTCTCCGGGGCGCACATGATGCTCGCCGGCGAGGCCGCGAACTGCCTGGTCGGCGGGATCGAGAACATGAGCCAGGCGCCGCACGTCATCTGGGGCGCTCGCACCGGCTTCGGACTCGGCCAGGGCAAGCTCGAAGACCTGCTCGTGGCGTCGCTCCTCGACCCCTACTGCGGCTGCTTCATGGCCCAGACCAGCAACAACCTCGCCCGCGACTACGACATCGGCCGCGCCGAGCAGGACGAGTTCGCGGCGGAGAGCCAGCGGCGGGCGGCGGCGGCCTGGGAGGCGGGGCGGCTGGCCGAGGAGGTCGAGCCGCTCGAGGTGGGCCGCGGCAAGCGGGCGCGGACCGTCGAGCGCGACGAGCACCTGCGCCCCGAGACGACCGTCGAGGGGCTCGCCGGTCTCAAGCCGGTGTTCGACGACGACGGCTTCGTCACCGCCGGCAACGCCTCCGGAATCGTCGACGGCGCCGCGATGCTGGTGCTGACGACCGCCGATCGGGCCAGGCGCGACGGCCGCAAGCCGCTCGGCCGCATCCTGTCGTGGGCGACGGTCGGGGTCGAGCCCTCGCGCATGGGGATCGGCCCGGCGCCGGCGATCCGCGCGGCGCTGGAAAAGGCCGGGCTCGAGCAGGGCGATCTCGACCTGATCGAGATCAACGAGGCCTTCGCCGGTCAGATCCTGGCGGTGATCCGCGAGCTGGAGCTCGACGTCGAGAAGCTCAACGTCAACGGCGGAGCGATCGCGCTCGGCCATCCGCTGGGCGCCACCGGCGGCCGGATCGTGCTGACCCTGCTCAAGGAGCTGCAGCGGCGGGGAGGCGGCGTCGGCGTCGCCTCGGCCTGCATCGGCGGCGGGCAGGGGATCGCGATGGTGGTCGAGGCCGAGGGGTGATCGACCTCGCGGGCCGCCGCGTGCTGGTGACCGGCGGCGGACGCGGCATCGGCGCGGCCTGCTCGGCGGCCTTCGCCGCCGCCGGCGCCGCGGTGGCCGTCCACTACCGGACCGACTCCGCCGCGGCCGAGCGGGTGCTGGCGGCGCTGCCGGGGCCGTCCCGGAGCGGGGGCCCGGCGCACTTCGCCGTCGCCGCCGATCTGGCCGAGCCCGCCGAGGTCGAGCGGCTGTTCGAGCGCCTGGGGGAGGGCTGGGGCGGGCTCGACTGCCTCGTCGCCAACGCCGGCATCTGGCGCCGCAATCCGATCGACGGCCTCGATCCGGAGGAGCTCGAGGGGACCTGGCGCACCAACCTGCGCTCGGTCTTCCTCTGCGTCCACCGGGCGCTGGGGCTCTTCGAGGGCTCCCCCGACCCCAACGTCGTGGTGATCAGCTCGACCGCCGGCCAGCGGGGCGAGGCCTTCCACAGCCCCTACGCCGCGACCAAGGGGGCGCTCATCTCGGCCACCAAGTCCTGGTCCACCGAGCTGGCGCCGCGGGTGCGGGTCAACGCGGTGGCGCCGGGCTGGGTGGACACCGACATGTGCACCGGGGTCTTTCGCGACGGCGGACGCGAGGAGATCGAGGCCACGATCCCGCTCGGCCGGGTGGCGGCGCCGGAGGACATCGCCGGGCCGGTGCTCTTCCTCGCCTCGCCGCTGGCGCGGCACGTCACCGGCGAGATCCTGAACGTCAACGGCGGCAGCGTGCTGGTCGGTTAGCGGGCCCGCCGGGCTAGGCCGGCGAGAGGGCCTGCCGGTAGCCCACGCACTTGTAGACCAGCTTGGCGGCCAGGAAGTCGGTCGCCGGCGCCCCGGCGATCGGCGCCAGCTCCACCAGATCCATCGCCACCACCCGCTTGCGGGCGAAGAGCTCGCGCAGCAGGGCGAGGGTCGGGTACCAGAGGCCGCCGCCGGGCTCCGGGGTGCCGGTCGCGGGCGCCAGCGACGGGTCGAAGAAGTCGAGGTCGAAGGTCAGATAGACGCGCTCTGGGAGCGCCGCGAGGAGGGCGGCGAAGCGCTCCGTTCCGAGGGCCGCGAGCTCGTGCCCCCAGACCGTCGGCAGCCGCCGCTCGCGGACCAGGCGCGCCTCGGGCGCGGAGAGCGAGCGGACGCCGACCGCCAGGCTCGGCAGTCCCTCGTCGAGCACCCGGCGCATGACGCAGGCGTGACTGAACCGCGTGCCCTCGTACTCGTCGCGCAGGTCGGCGTGGGCGTCGAACTGGACGACGCCGAGGTCGCCGAAGCGCGCCGCCGCCGCCCGCGCCAGCGGCAGGGTGACGGTGTGCTCGCCTCCCAGGCCGACCAGGAACCGGCCGGGCTCCTGGTGGCGGTCCGCCGCCGCCCGGATCGCCGCCAGCGCCGCCTCCGCCTCTTCCGGCAGCTCCGGCGCCGGCAGGGTCAGGATGCCGCGGGCGCTGGGGTCGAGCTCCAGCTCTTCGTCCCAGAGCTCGAGATAGCGGGAGGCCTCCAGCAGGGCGCGCGGGCCGCCGGCCGCGCCCCGTCCCCAGGAGGTCGTGCGCTCGTACGGCAGGGGCAGGATCGCCGCCGCAGCCTCGTCGTCGGAGGGGGCCGGGGCGTCCGGCTCGAGGAAGGCGGGCAGGGCGTCGGGCATCGGCGGTCGGGCGCCCGGCCGGCGACCGGGAACGCGCGCCGAGTCTGTCACGAACGGCCGGCGCGAAGGACGCTGGGGCGCGGCGGGCGATTCCGGGCCCCGATCCCGTCGATACGGGCGTGGGACGAGCACGGCAGGCGGCCGGGGAATCCAGG
>JBFJMD010000017.1:0-14973 GCA_041634115.1 Thermoanaerobaculia bacterium
ACGTAGACGTCGACGCCGGCCATCAGTCTTTCCATCTCGCGGATCAGGAGCGTGCGCACCCGGTTGGCCTGGATGTACTCGACCGCCGGAATCGTGCGGGCCTGGCGGAAGACGTTGGGCCAGGCCTGCTCGACCTGGCGCACCAGGAGGTCGTCGCGGCCGCTGCGGGTCAGCTCGTCGAAGGCGGCGGCGGCCTCGGCCGAGAGGATGAAGGAGAGCGCCGAGACCGGCAGGTCGGGGAGCGCGACCGGCATCAGGTCGAGGTCGAGCGAGCGCAGGGCCTCGAGGGTCGCGAGGTCGATCTCGCGCCACTCGCGGGCCTTCGCGCGCTCCTCTTCGTCCTCGGCGTCCGCGCCCCGCTCCTCGGCGAAGAGCGACTCCACGTAGCCGACCCTGAGCCGCCGGGGGTCGAGGCCGGCGTCCCAGCGGAAGGGGGCGTCCACGGCGGTCGGGTCGAGCCCGTCGGCGCCGCGGATCGCATCGAAGACCAGGGCGCAGTCCTCGACGCCGCGGCACATCGGTCCCAGCTTGTCCATCGTCCAGGAGAGGGCCATCGCGCCGTGGCGGCTCACCCGGCCGAAGGTCGGCCGCAGGCCGGTCACCCCGCAGCGGGTCGCGGGCGAGACGATCGAGCCCCAGGTCTCCGATCCGATGGAGAAGCCGACCATGGCGGCGGCGGTGGCCGAGGCCGGCCCCGCCGACGAGCCCGAGGAGCCCTGCTCCGGGTTCCACGGGTTGAGCGTCCGGCCCCCGAACCAGAAGTCGCCCCAGGCGAGCGCCCCGAGGGTGAGCTTGGCGACCAGCACGGCGCCGGCGGCCTCGAGCCGGGAGACGACGGTCGCGTCCCCCGCCAGCCGCTGTTCCCGATAGGGCTCCGCTCCCCAGGTCGTGGGGTAGCCCTCGGCGGCGAGCAGGTCCTTCGCCCCCCAGGGGATGCCGTGCAGCGGTCCCCGGTAGCGGCCCGCGGCGATCTCCCGGTCGGCGCGCTCGGCCGCCGCCAGGGCCCGCTCGGGGGTGGAGGTGACGACGGCGTGCAGCAGCGGATCCAGCCGCTCGAGGCGGTCGAGGTAGTGGCGGGTGAGCTCGACCGAGCCGATCCGCCGCTGGCGGACGAGGCCGGCGAGCCGGGTCACCGGCAGGAACGCGAGATCGTCGGGGTCGGCGGGCCGCGGCTCGTCGGGGGAGCCGCTCGGGCGGGCCGGGTCCGCGGGCGCTTCGCGGGCCGCGCGGTCGGCGGGCGGGCGGGCCCCGAAGAGGGGATCGAGGCGGAAAGCGGGCGGAACATCGTTGCCCAGCGACACCTGCCGGAGCTTCCGGTAGTCCTCGCGCAGCTCCTCGAGCCCCTTCAGCATGAGCTCGCGCTCGCTTTCGGTGAAATCGAGCCCGGCCAGCCTGGCCGCCTCCACGACGGCCTCCGAGGTGATCGGCGGCCCCTCCGCGGCGGCCGCCAAGAGGCGGCCCACGGCGCCGGGGCCGAGCCCCGAGGCGGCCAAAAAAGCCAGGAATCTCCTGCGGTTTTGCATCCGGGTCCTCCTCCGGAGGGCGCGCCCGGCGGCCCGCCGCGGCTTCGAATCGCGGGCGCTTTCGGGCCGGCCGCCGGGGTCCGGCCGCGACTGTACACCCCGGCCGCGGCGCCCGGGAGAAAAAAAAGTCGCCGGAAGGTGATCGATTTCTCCGTGAATTCTCGCGTTAAAGGGTAGAGGCGGAAAAGATCAACCGAGTGACCACAACAAGGAGGAAAGGAAATGAAGACCAAGACCGACATCAAGGCTGGCGCATTCCACTGGATCGACGACTGAGGCGGGCGAGAGGGGACCGACAACCCGGGAAACGAAGGAGGAACGACAATGAAGGCCCGGACCAATCTCAAGGCAGGCGCTTTCCACTGGATCGACGACTGAGTCTCAGCGGGAAAGGCAGACAGCGAAGACCGGACGCCGGGAGGAACCCGGGTCCGGTCTTCGGCATTCAGGGATGGGCGATGACGAGGAGCGCCGGCGCCCGGTCGAGCACCGTCTCGAGGGCGCGGCGGAGGTTCTCGGGGTCGAGGGCCGCGAAGCTCTCGTCCAGGATCACCAGATCGGAGCGCTGCAACAGGGCGCGGGCGATGTAGAGGCGGCTGCGCTCGCCGTGTGAGAGCTGCCAGCCCGACTCGCCGACGAGCTGCAGCAGACCGGCGGGCATGCGGTCGAGGACCTCGCCGAGCCCCAGCTCGCGGCAGACCTCCTCGGCCTCGGCCATGTCGGCGGGGCCGGCCGGCCACTCCCGCCCCATCAGGGCGTTGAAGGCGAACGTGTCCGTCAGCACGTGGTTCTCGTGGAACTGCGGCGCCGCCGCCACCCGCCGCCGCCACCCCCTCGAGCCCAGGGTGTGGCGATCGAGACCGCGCACGAAGACGAGGCCGGAATCGGGGATCCGCAGTCCCGCCAGGATCGCCGCGAGGGTCGATTTGCCGCAGCCCGAAGGCCCCTCCAGCAGCAGCCGCTCGGCGCGGTCGATCCGCAGGTTGAGCCCGTCGAGGACCGGCCGCGGGCGGCCGCCGTAGCCGAAGACGACCTCGCGCGCCTCGAGCACGGGGCCCGGCTGCGTCCCCCCGTCGCCGCCCGCCGCCAGGGCGAGGTCGGGCGGGGGCGCCGCCTCGCGGCGGCCGGCGGCGTGAAAGAGCGGCGCGACGTTGTCCCAGGCGATCGCCGCCTCGGCCAGGTCCGAGAGGCCGCGAACCAGCTTCCAGAGCGCCCGGTAGGCGAAGAGGACGCCGCCGATGGCCACCGCCAGCTCCGCCAGCGTCGCCCGCCCGGAGACGAAGGCGGGACCGAGCGCCGCGAAGGCCACGACGAGCCAGCCGCGGGGGACCAGAATGCGCAGCAGGGTCGCGCGATGGTCCATCGCCCGCGAGAGCTCGAGATAGCGCCCGAGCGCCTCGTCCTCGCCCGTGTGGCGGTTCGCGACCGGCTCCTGCGCCAGCCGGGTCCGGTGCCCGACCATCTTCTCGACCAGCTCGTGGGTCATGCCCAGCCGCTCCGCGGTCCAGCGGCGCCGGCTCGCCAGGTACCCCCACCACAGCCAGAGCGCCAGCGCGACCCAGACCGGGAGCAGCAGGGTCTGCCACAGGCCGCCGGCGCCGAGCCAGAGGATGGGCAGCGCCAGCAGGATCTCGACCGCGGCGATCAGGCCGACGTGTCCCCCCGAGAGCACCAGCGACTCGACCGCCTCGGAGTCGATCACCCGGCCCAGGAACTGACCCGCGCCCTGGGAGCGGATCTCCTCCGGCTCGAGGCGCAGGATGCCGGCGAAGAGCCGCCGCTTGAGCAGGGCGCCGACCCGGGTGGTGAGCAGGCTCAAGCTCCAGTACTCGAGGATGCGGAACGGGGTGATGGTGAGCAGCAGCCCCGCCCACGCGAGGAGCCAGCCGGGGTCGAGGCGCCCGGCGAGCACCCCCCGGCCGAGCACCCACCACGAGAGGATGAGCAGCACGTACTGCACCGCGTGGGCGGCGATCATCGTCGCGGCCGTGCCGGGGACGCGGGCGCCCCGCAGCTGGCTCCAGAAGTCGTCGCCGGGGTCGCGGCGCAGGATCCAGAAGCCGAGCGCCCGCCGCCGGGCGAGGCGCTCGGCGAGGAGGGCCCGCCGCGCCCGGCGCCTGCGCCGTCGGGGCACTCCGGCCTCCTCGAGCAGCCGCTCCACGTCCGCGCCGGCGGCCTCCTCGACCCGGCGGCCGAGCCTCTCCCGGACCTCGGCGATCCCCACCCGGCGCGGCTCGAGGTCGGTGCCCAGGATCTCCACGGCGTCGCGCCCGGCGCGGAGGACGGCCAGGAAGCGCTGGCCGTCGTCGCCGGGACAGCGCAGCAACGCCGGGCCGCCGCCGCGGATCAGGGGCTGCAGGTCTCCCCAGGTCGTCTCCACGGTCTCCGCGGAGACCCCGAGCCGCCCCGCCGCGGCGTCCATCCAGCGGTCGAGGTCGCGGTCGTCGTCGCCGACCGCCGCGGCCGGCGGCGGCAGCTCGACCGGTCGCGGGGCGAGTCCGCTGCGGCGGGCGAGCAGACCCAGCGCCTCGCCGAGTCGGGCGAGCGGCCAGGTCTCGGCGCCGGCGCCGGCGCTCATCGGTCCCCTCCTGCCTCGCCGCCGTCGGGGCGGCCGCCGCCGGCGACGAGGCGGCCATCGGCGAGCTCCAGCCGCCGCCAGGCGGCGCTCGACCAGAGCCCGCGCCGCACCTGCTCCTCCGCGTCGAGCAGCGACCGGTACCGGGAGTCGGGGCGGGCGGCGAGCCGGCGGGGGTCGCCGTCCTCGACGACCCGTCCCTCCTCGACCACGACGACCCGCTCGAATTCCGCCGTCTCGGAGATGTCGTGGGTGACGCAGAAGAGGGTCGAGTCCCGCCACAGCCGCCGCGCCCGGCGCAGGAGTTCGGCCCGCTGGCGGCGGTCGAGCCCGCGGAAGGGCTCGTCGAGGATGACCAGGCGGGCGTCGGAGCGCAGCATCGCCCGCGCCAGGCGCACCCGCTGGCCCTCGCCCCCCGAGACCAGGCCGCCCCCCTCGCCGAGCCGCGTCTGGAGGCCGTCGGGCAGCGCCTCGAGCACCCGGACGAGGTCGGCGCGGTCGATCACCGACGCGAGGTTCGCCGTCTGCCCGTTCGAGGCGCCGTAGCGCAGGTTCTCCAGAAAAGAGCGGTTCCAGATCTGGACCGCGGGATCCACCCAGGCCGTCTCGCGCCGCAGCCGCGCCAGCCGGGGGCCGTCGAGCGGGCGGCCGTCGACGAGCACCCGGCCCGCGGCGGGCCGGTGCCAGCCGAGGAGCAGACCCAGCAGGCTCGACTTGCCGGCCCCGGAGGGGCCGACGATCGCGGTGTGACTGCCCGGCGCGACGGCGAGGTCGACCCCCTCGAGGATCGTGTGCCCGCCCGCGCGGACCGCCGCCGACTCGAGCTCGACGCCGACCGCGGGACCGGCGGCCCCGGCGTCGGGTCCCGCCTCCTCCTCGACCGCCGCGGCGTCGTCGGCCTCGCGGGCGCCGAGGGGCTCGAGCAGGCGCAGCGTGACGTTGCGGTGGGTGGGGAACTGCTGCACCACCAGCAGCGTCAGCATGTGACCGAGGGCGAAGACGTTGAGCGCCCAGTAGACCAGCAGCAGGACACCGCCGCTCAGACCGTTCCGCGCCAGGTGGTCGAAGAGCAGCCAGGCGACGAGGGCGAAGAGCACCGGGTGCAGGATCCCGTCCACGGCGACCAGGAAGCGCTCGCGCAGCAGGTGGGCGCGGGCCCATTTGACCAGCAGCGCCTCGTGCTCGCGCTCGACGGCGCGCTCGGCGCCGTGGGTGCGCACCGGCGCCAGCCCCAGCAGGGCGTCGAGGTAGAAGCGGCCGAGGGCGCCGGTGTGGTTGCGCACCCTCAGGTCGAGCTCCTGGACCGGGGGCAGGGTGAGGGCCGGCAGCACCACCGCCACCGCCGCGGTGCCGAGGGCCAGCGGCGCGGCCGCCGGATCGAGCCAGACGATGCCGGCGGTGGTGAGCGCCAGCTCGAACGACGAGCGCAGGAACCACTCGCCCAGGTCCGGCAGCAGGCGCAGCTTGTGGACGCTGTGGCCGCGCTCGGCCATGTCCGAGGTCAGCCGGCTCGCGAAGTAGCGGTCGCCGAGGCGAGGGATCTTGCCCAGGAACGCCATCCGCAGGCGGTTCTCGAGGTGGCGGCCCAGGCGCAGCACTCCCTGGGTCACCGGCAGGTCCACCAGGAGCAGCGCCGTGAGCAGGACCAGGAGCGCGGCCAGGGCGAAGAGCCGCTGCTCGGGCAGGGCGAGATCGCGGCCGAGGTCGATGAAGCCGCGGAAGAGCACGGCCTCGAGCACCACGCCGGCCGCGGCGACGCCGAGGAGCGCGGCGATCGCCGACGGCGCCGCCAGGCCTCCGGCCTTGAGCAGCCGCCACAGCTCGCGGCCCGGGCGGCTCGGCGGCTCGGCCAGGGCCGCCGCCAGCTCGGGCGGCAGATCGGCGCGCTTCTCCGGCGCGATCCCCGCGGCCTCCGGCGCCGCGAGGCCGCGGACGCGGACGAGGACCGCGCCCCGGAAAGCGAGCCGCTCGGAGCCGTCTTCGTCCGCCGGCGCCGGCGCCACCGACCAGTGCCCGCCCCCCGGGTCGGGCTCGTCTCCCTCCTCGTCGCGGGCGCGGGCGAAGAGCGTCTCGAGGGCCCGGGTCGCCGAGGACTTCGGAATCCCCCCGGTGCCGACGAGGTCGGCCAGCTGCCGCGCCGCCGCGTCCAGCGCCGCCAGGCCGCGCCAGCCCGGGTCGGCGAGCGCCTCGGCGGCGGCGCGCTCGCGGCCGCGGGCGGCGACCCCGAGCCGCGCGAGGCGGGCGGAGAGCGGCTCCAGGAACTCGTCCGAGCCGGCCCACTCGCGCCAGTCCGCGGCGGGCACCACGTGGCGATGGAGGTAGAGCTGCTCGAGGAGCTGGCGCCGGCTCGGCCAGCGCCGCCCGATCGCCGGGTCCATGACCTGGACGAACCGTCCGTGGAGCCTCCAGATCACCACGAAGTGGGTGAGCCCGTTGGGCAGCCGCACCACCGCGATCGCCGGCAGCGCCCGCGCCTCGGGCAGCAGCAGGTGGTCGGGCGGCAGCAGGATCTGCTCGGCGTCGAGGCCGAGCTGGACCGCGACGTCCTCGAGGGTGTCGATCGAGGTCCCGTCGAGGTCGATCTGGCAGGCCTCGCGCAGGCGGCCGTAGCTGATCCGGACCCCGTAGCCCCCGAGCAGACACTTGAGCGCCGCCGGGCCGCAGTCCATGGCCGAGGTCTGCACGACCTCCGGCACCAGCAGGGCGCGGCGGCGGGCTTGCGGCCGGCTCAACGGAGAGACCCGCCCCCGTCCCCGGCCGCTTCGGCCGCCGCGCCGCGCCGCAGGACCTTGCCGGCCGCGCGCAGCACCAGGATCGCCGGCGCCACCCGCTCGACCTCGACCTCCGCGGTGCCGGGCAGCCCGTGCTGAAGCGGCAGGTCGGGGGCGCCCGCCGGATCCACGGACAGCTCGACCCGGATGCGCCCGTCGCGCAGCTCGCTCGACACCCGCAGCACCCGCGCCGGCAGGCTGCCGTACTGGATCGAGGGGAATCCCTCGAGACGGAAGCGGGCGGGTTGGCCGCCGGCGATCCGGCCCAGCGCGTCGGCCGGTAGGAAGTCGGCCACGACCTTGAAGTCGCCCGGCGGCACGATCGCGCCGAAGCGCTCCCCCTCCTCGACGAACGACCCGACCTCGATCGGCGCGAGCTGGGCGATGCGGCCGTCCACCGGGGCGCGGATCTTGCGCAGGTCGACCTCGTGCTGCAGGCGCGAGACCGCGACCTCCGCGGCCGCCTTGCGCCCCTCGAGGCTGGCGATCTCGCGCCGCAGCTCGTCGAGCCCGCTCAGGCGGTCGCTCGACCCGGTGCGGTGCGACCAGCCCATGCGCTCGAGGCTCGAGCGCAGCGCCTCGGCGGCGGCCCGGCGCTGCTCGGCGTCGGTCCGCGCCCGCTCGAGCGCGCTCTCGGACACCAGGCCGTCCCCGAACAGCCGGGTGAGGCGCTCGAGCTCCTGCTCGGCGAAGCGCTGCGCCGCCACCGACTCCTCGTAGCGCGCCTTCGTCTCCTCGATCTCGGCGTCGGAGGCGCGCCGCGATTCGCCGTAGGCGCGGGTCTCGACCTCGAGCTTGCTCTCCAGGGCCGCGAGCTCGCCGGCGAGCGATTCCAGGCGGACGGTCTCCTCCGCGAGGCGGCGCAGCTCGGCGGAGGCGTCGAGCTCGAAGAGCACGTCGTCGCGACGCACCTCCTGCTCGATCTCGGCCGCCACCACGGTGATCCGGCCGGGCACCGGCGCCTGGAGCGAGTGCACGTCGCGCTCCGCCTCGAGCCGCGCCGCCGCCGTGGCGACGTTGACCGACACGCGGGCGAGGGCGAACCAGGCGGCCCACAGCCCGAGGAACAGGGCGACGAGGACCACCCTCGCGGACCAGCCGCGCAGGCCGTCCGCCTCGAGCGAGCGCAGAGTGTGTCGGAAGGGAGTGGGCACGTCCGGCGCCCGGCTGACCGCAATGAGCTCTGGTGCCCGGAGACTCTAGCACACGGCGCGGCGGCGGGCCCGGCCGGCGCCCACCGCGGCCCTTGCGAGTCCCCCGGCCCGGCGGGGCGGGCCGCCGCCGCCGGGCACGGCTTCTTGACGACCGCCGGCGAGGGGCGTAGTGTCTCGTTCAAGAAGGCGGCACCGAATCGAGGGGGGATCGGATGGGTGGTGTGGGGCTCATTGAGCCGTGCCACCGGCACCTTCGCGCGGTGGGGGTGGAGGTGAGCGAAGCCGAATGCGCCGCGCATTCCGGCCTCGCCTCCCTCTTCGGGGGATGCAATGGACTCGATTCCCTTCTGGTGCGTCGGCGGTCGCAAGCGCCGAACGCCGCGCCTGGAGTCGTGCCTCTCGCAGCTGCGCCGGGCCGGCCTCGAGATCGAGCGCATGGCGGAGCCGCCGAGCGCGGGCTACTGCGTCGCCCTCCTCGATGAGGAGGCTTGCAGGACCGGCGTCCCCATAGGCTTCGACTTGCCCGCCCCGGGGGCCCGGTTGCTCGGTGTCCTCGTGGGGAGCGCGCCGCCGCCGGAAGCCGAATGGGCGCTGCTGACCCGGGGGCTCTCGGACTGTCTGCTCTGGTCCGAGCCGCGCACGGTCGCAAAGCAGATCGTGGTGCGGCTCGAGCGCTGGCGGGAGGTCGACCAGCTGCTCGCCTCGCCCCTGGTCCGGCGCCACCTTGTCGGCGACAGCCCGCCGTGGATCCGGGTGCTCCGGCAGGTGATCGAGCTCGCCTGCTTCACCGACTCGCCGGCTCTGGTCACCGGTCAGACCGGCACTGGGAAAGAGCTGGTCGCGCGTCTCATCCACACGCTCGACCGCCGCCCCGACAAGAAGGAGCTGATCCTCGTCGACTGCACGACCATCGTGCCGGAGCTCTCCGGCAGCGAGTTCTTCGGTCACGAGCGCGGCGCCTTCACCGGCGCCGTCGCGCCGCGCGAGGGCGCATTTGCCCTGGCGGACAGGGGAACGCTCTTCCTGGACGAGGTCGGCGAGCTCTCTCCCCCTCTGCAGGCCGGCCTGCTGCGAGCGGTCGAGGAGCGCGCCTACCGGCGCGTCGGGGGCAACGAATGGCGGACGACCGAATTCCGGTTGATCTGCGCGACCCATCGCGACCTGCGCGAGCCTCCGGCGCTGAGGCCGTTCAGGCGCGACCTGTACTATCGGATCGCCGCCTGGCAGATCCACTTGCCCTCGCTGGTCGAGCGGCGCGCGGACATTCCGGCCCTGGTGGACCACTTCCTGCGCGGTGTCTTCGACGAGCCGCCGCCCCTCGACCCCGCGGTGCGCGATCTGCTGCTGGCGCGCGAGTATCCCGGCAACGTCCGCGATCTGCGGCAGCTCGTCCTGCAGATCGCCAAGCGCCACGTCGGGCCCGGACCGATCACGGTCGGAGAGGTGCCCGAAGAGGAGCGCCCGGCGACGGACGAGCCGTCCCCGCCGTGGACGGACGACGGCTTCCGGCAGGCGCTTCACCGCGCGGTGCAGCTCCGGGTCACCCTCAAGGAGATCGGCCAGCGCGCAACCGAGACGGCGGTGGATCTGGCGATGCGGGAGGAGCAGGGCAACGTCGGTCGGGCGGCGGCGCGCCTGGGGGTGACGCCGCGGACGCTGCAGCACCGGCGGGCGGCGCGGAGAGCTCGCCCCTAGCTCGCGGCGAGCGGCCGGAGCGCCTCCGGGAGCGCGGGCCGCGAGGAGCCGGAGGCGACGGTCCAGGGGTCGCGGGGCTCGGGGCTGTCGGAGGGCGACCGCGGCCGGTCGGAGCGAGCGGCGCCGGCGGATCCGCGGGAGATCAAGCGCATGAGGTTTCCTCCCAGGACGAGCCGTCTCGCCGGTGCCGCCAGACCGAGCGCTTCCACTTTGGCCAGCTCGACGCCCGGATGGAGCCACGGACCGTCCGAGCCGAAGAGGATCTTCCCCGGGCCGGCGCGCGCCAGGGCCTCCGCCAGCAGATCGAAGCGGCGAACGCCGGAGGTGTCGGTGAAGACGTTCGGGTGTCGGGCGAGGATGTCGACGAAGGCCCGCTGCGCCGACCAGTCGTCGGCGAAGCTGCCGAGATGCGGGATGATGAACGCCACGTCCCGGTACTCGCTCGCCAGCAGCTCGACCGACTGCACCTCTCCCATCACGTCGTAGAGGATCGGCACGCCGAAGGTGCGCGCCGCTTCGCACACCTCGCGCGAGAGCCGGGCATCGTAGCGGTGCACCTTGACGCCGCGAAAGCCGTAGCCCTCGACGGCCCGGCGCACCATGGCGTGGACGCGGCCGCGGTCGCGAGCGGCGTGGACGAATGCAAAGCCGAGAAAGCGGCCGGGCCTTGAGCGGACGATCCGGGCCACTTCCCGGTTGGCCCAAGCGTAGTCCGAGTGGAACGCCGGAAAGAGGACGGTGCCGCCGATTCCCGCTTCGATCGCCCGCCGCAGGTAGGCGCCCAGGGCGGCGCGGGTGTCCCACGGGCCGGTGAGCCCGTCGCCCTTCCCGGCGTGGCAGTGGCAATCGATGATCACCGGGGACGCCGACAGCTCAGGTGCAGCGCGTCGCCTCCTTGGCCCTTCGATCGCAAGCCTCAGTCGCAAGCCTCTCATCGTCAAGCGCCTACGCCGTCTTCAGCTCGCAGCCGGTGTCCCGAATGGCTCTCTCCTGACATTGGCGGAGACGCTCGCGAATATGCCGAAGTTCGATCTCGTATAACCCCTTGGCACTCATAAAGCAGCGCGGCCCGCAACTACTACGTTCATCGAATTTGGCCTTCGCCCGGATCATGGCGGCCGTGGCTCTGGCCCTGCACTCGTTGAGCCGGCGCTCGAGCTCCCGCTGGTCGCACCCCGCCGGCGCGGGCTGCGCGGCCGGGGTGGACACGAACACCTCGACCCGGCGGTTCATCGCCCGCCCCTGTTGGGTGTTGTTGTCGGCGACCTGCTCGTGCTCCCCTCGGCTGCTCGCCACGATCGAGACCCGGCCGGCAAGCCCGTGGCTGACGTCCTCGAGACCGCGCCGCAGCGCGGCGCGCACGGCCAGAGCCCGCCGCTGCCCGAGTCCGACGTTGTAGGCGGCGGACCCCGTCGGGTCGGTGTGACCGACCACGCGCACCGTGCGAATGGGCTGCCCTCCCAGCCAGCTCTGCGCGATCCTGGCCGCGAGCTTTCTGAGGATGGTAACGTGGTGGCGCTCGAGGTCGGAGCGGTCGAAGGCGAAGCGGTCGAGGACCGCGGCTCGCGGCCTGGCGGTGATGACCGAAGGCGGCAGCGTGATGACCGGCGGCCTGCCCGGCGCTCCCGCCCCGCTCCCGGGCGGAGGGCCGGCACCCGCCTGGATCAGCGCCGCTTCGGTCTGCGGGCCCACGATGCCGTCGGGCCGGAGACCTCGGGCGGCCTGGAACTGGCGGATCACGGCTCGGGTCCCCGATCCGAAGAGTCCGTCCACCTGCAGCCGCGAGCCCTGAATCTGGTTGAGCGCCGCCTGCACCCATCGAATGTAGGCCGGGTCGCTTCGCACCGACACCTCCGACGCGATCTCTCCGAGGAGGGTCCCTTCGAGCGTCTCCAAGTCGCCCTCGAGCTCCCCGGCCAGGTCCAGCTCCTCGCCGAGCTCGGGGGCGAGCTCCTCGCCAGCCGGACCGGCGGCTTCCAGCTCTTCGAAGCCGATCTCGTCGAGCCCGCCAAACAGCTCTCCCGGCCCATCGAGTTCGGCGCTCCACGGCGACGCGCCTTCTTCCGACCATGTCTGTCCGTTCATCTTGGATCTCCTCTCCGCCCCTTCGCGGATTCACCGGCGGGCGCGCTTGGGAGCGCGGCGGCTGAGATGCACCGCGGGCGGCGTGTAGTCGAGCGCCGCGGCGTTGGTCAGCTCGACTCCCGTGACCGCACGGTAGGCGTGCAGGTAGCCCTGGATCTCGGGCTTCCAGTACTGGGCCCAGTTCTTGGCGTTCTCTTCGGTGCTCGCGTCGTCGATCCAGTCGCCGTAGCGGACCGAGAGCAGGATCTGCTCGCCGAAGAAGCCGAGGTCGCGAAAGTGCGTCACCGAGGTGTCGGTCCACCCTTCGAGCTTCTTCAGCGTGTCGACCTGCGCCATCCACGACTCCTTGTACGGCACCATCGGGCGGCCGCGGAGGAAGTCGCGGATCTCGGGCCGCGAGAGCAGCCACTGCTGGATCAGCATCTCCACCCGGGCGGTCCAGGGGAGGTCGCCGAACTGGTTGTGGGCGCCCTCGGCGAGGATCATGTGGAGCTCCTTGAGAGCGTTGAGCACCGGAAAGCCGTTCGCGACCACCGTGGTGTCGGCGTCCTCCTGGTAGAAGGTCCAGGCTCGATGCAGGAGCACGTGGAACGCCTCGAGGAACTTCGAGCGGCTGTCCACCGAGCGCAGCTGCGGCACGGCCCTGCCGATCAGGCTCAAGCCGTAGTGGTGGTCGTACTCGTAGGCCCTGCGGCCGACGCTCAGCCGGTGCGGCTCGTCCTGGAGGTAGCCCCACAGCAGATTGCTCATCGGCCGCAGGGGGTCGAGGGTGAGCTGGGCGAGACCGCTCTGCCCGTCCGGACCGCGCTTGTTCTGGAAGCGCAGGCTGATGGCGTTCAGGCTCTGCACCAGCATCCCCTCCTCGTGCCAGTACGACCAGATCAGCTCCAGCAGGCAGGGACAGTTGACGGCCGCGGGGAGGAGCCCCGGGCAGAACGACGACGGGATCGTGTCGTCCTCGTCCTTGTCGTCCTCGTCCTTGAAGACGGCGTCGATGATGCGGCGAAGGTAGGGGAGGGGCCCGCTGCCGAGAAGGGCGCTCAGCCTGCCCGCGATCTCCGTGCGGGTTACCTCCTCGGGCGCCCAGCCGCGCAGGCGCTCCGCCTCGTCACCTTCCTTGAGCCCGTTCAGCACGACGCCGCAGTTGAGCAGCAGAAAGACCTCCGTCGCCGACTTGAGCAGCTGATAGGCGTCGACGCCGTGGTAGTAGGCACGCGGCGCCTCCTTGAGCTTCGTGATCCGGTGATCGGTGCCGATCTGGTCGCAGCGCGCCTTGAGCGACGTGTCGCCGTTGCAGAGGACGTCGTCGACGAAGGTCTCGTATTCGGGGAAGCCGATCGCCTTCGCGCGGTTGCGAATGGTCACCCAGAGAGCCTGATCGTCGGTCCGCTGACCGGCGGCCGGCTGCAACACGACCTTCACCGGCTCGGAGCCGGGGGCTCGCGGCGGGGTCACGTCGGGGCTGCGCGCCTCCGCCAGATCCGACTTCGCGGCGGCGTCTCTCTTCGCGGTTCGCTTCTTGTCTGCCATTGCAGGCCTCCTGTTCTGTCACGCCGCCGCGCTCAGGGCCGGGGGCCCCGCGCAGGCGCACGGCGTCTGCTGTGGACGGGTGGACGGATAGGTACGGTCGAGAGCCCAGTGATCGAGCATCCGCGCGACCAGGCGGGTCTCCTCTCTCGGATCGAGGCGCCGGTCCTGTCTCGCCTGGCCGAGAACGGCGAAGACCAGGGTGGGCGGCGCGAGTCGCATCTGCCGCGGATCCCTCTGCCACGCCGTGAACCGTCGCCGCAGCCGCCAGGGCTGCCGCTCGGGAAGGGGAAACACGTGGCGAAGCGCGCGGCCCCGAAGCGAGCTCGGCCGGTGGTCGGCGAGGAGCTCGACGAAGCGGGGCAGGGTCGCTTCCAGCGTGCGCAGGAGCCTCCGGGTCGGGGTCGGAACGCTCTCCAGCGGGTAGAACGACTCCCACAGCCGGTCCAGGGCGCTCCATTGCGGATCTGGAAAGAGCGCCTGACCGGCGGCGATGTTCAGCTTGACGCGGATCCACGGAACCGGATGCGGGTCCTGCGGGCTCACCCTGAACACGAAGACGCGCGGCAGGCTCACCACGCCCATCAGCCCCTGGGTCGCGGCGACCCCCAGCTTGGCCACCGACCAGAAGTCGGACACCACCTCGGAGATCCAGCGCTGCCAGAGCGTCCAGGCCAGGCGCGCCTCGAGGTCGCGGTACCTGCGCCGCACCGCCCCCAGCTCGCTGCGCAGCGATCCCAGCAGCCCCAGCAGCTCCGCTCCCTGGTGCCCGACCTCGTGCACCAGGGAGGACGCGATGCCGCTGCCGACCATGCGCTCGCGCGGGATGCGGATCAGGGCCACGGGGTTCTCGCCGCCTCCCGGCAGCCGGGTGCGGACCCGCCGGATGGCGGCGCCGTGCCCCCGATCCAGATAGACGACGACCGGTGGCGGTCGATCGATGGCGCCGGGCAGCCTGAGGGCGTCGTCGGCGGCCGCGTCGAGACCGCTCAGCCAGACACCGTTCTCGGCCTCGGATCTCTGGGTGAGGGCATCGGAGAAGATGTCGAACTGCGACAGCTCGCTGTTGAACCGGAGCTTGAGCAGGCTGAATCTGCGCTGCGCACGTTCCGCGGAGCTTCCCAGCGCTCCCACGCCTCGAAGCCAGGCCAGGTCCTTTCGCACCATGGCGCGGAGCCGCACCCGACCCTCCGCCAGGTGGCGATCGATCGCCGCGGCGGCAGTCGGGGAGACCGCCGCCGCCGGCAACGCCGGCATCAGCAGGGCGAACGGCTTGACCCGATCCAGCCGGGACTCGAGCGCCAGCGTCTCGGCGACCAGCGTTCGGCGGGCTTCACGGTCCAGCGGCACGTTCGCGCTCCCGGAAAGGCGACCTTCAGACTCCGAGCAGGACGATCCGACGGCCGCGACGAACCCAGCGGCCCGAGCGTCCCCCGACCGCGGCCACGCTGGCACCCGGGCCACGCTGGAGAAGCCCGGGGGCGTGGGTGCGGGCGGCGGCGGCGAGCGCGGCGCGCGCGGCCGCGAGCGGCGGGCCCGTGGGCAGCCCCGCCGCCTGCTGGGCGGCCGAGCTGGCGAGACGCACCAGCCTGCGCGCCACCTCGAACTCCTGGTCTTCGGGGCTCATGCCCTCGAGCTCGGCC
>JBFJMD010000018.1:0-14822 GCA_041634115.1 Thermoanaerobaculia bacterium
TAGTAGGTGGTGTCGAGGCCGACGAAGTCGAGCAGCGTCAGCGGCCCCATCGGGTGGCCGCAGCCGAGCTTCATCGCCTTGTCGATGTCCTCCACCGAGCCCACCCCCTCCTCGTAGGCGCGGATGGCGTCGAGCAGGTAGGGCACCAGCAGCCGGTTGACGATGAAGCCGGAGTTGTCGCGGCAGGCGACCGGCTCCTTGCCGACCTCGCGCACGAACTCCCGCGCCGCCTCGAAGGCCTCGTCCTCGGTCATCAGGGTGCGCACGACCTCGACCAGCTTCATCGCCGGCACCGGATTGAAGAAGTGCAGTCCGAGGAAGCGCCCGGTGCGGCCCGTCGACATCGCCATCTCGGTGATCGTCAGCGACGAGGTGTTGCTGGCGAAGATCGCCGAGGGCTGGACGATGCGGTCGAGCGCCGCGAAGGTGCGGCACTTCTCATCGAGGTTCTCGACGATCGCCTCGACGACCAGGTCGCAGTCCGCCAGCGATTCGAGCTCGGTCGTGCCGGCGATGCGTTTCAGGGTGCCGTCCCGCTCGTCCTCGCTCACCCGCCCCTTCGCGACCGACTTGGCGAGCGATTTGCCGATCCGCTCGAGCCCCTTGCCGAGCAGCTCGTCGTCGATCTCCCGCACCACCGTCTCGAGCCCCGCGCGGGCGCTCACCTCGGCGATGCCCGCCCCCATGAGACCGCAGCCGAGCACTCCCACCTTGCGAATCTTCATTCTCTATCCTCCTTCGAGCCCCCGTTGTCGTCTCCGGCTTCGTCCGGCGGCCGCTCGAGCACCAGGCGCTCGTCGCCGTCGCCGACCCGCCGGATCTCCAGCTTCAGGGCGCCGGCGACCGGAAAGTCCAGCCGCTCCGCCCACTCGACCACCTTGACCCCGGCGCCCGCCAGCTCCTCCTCCAGCCCGATCGCCGCCGCCTCGCGCGGGTCGAGCCTGTAGAGATCGACGTGGAGCAGCCGCGCGTCGCCGGCGACGTGCTCCCGGACCAGGGTGAAGGTCGGCGACTGGACCTCGGCGGGATCGATGCCCAGCCCCGCCGCGACGCCCTGGACGAGCACCGTCTTGCCGGCCCCGAGGTCGCCCGACAGGAGCAGCGTCCCGTGCGGCCGGACCTCCGCCGCCAGGCGCGCGCCCAGCTCGCGGGTCTCCTCCGGGCTGCGGGTGCGCCATCGCCTCATCTCGAGGCGAGCCGCTCGAAGGCGGCCGGCAGCCGCTCGACGAGGTCGCCCGCGGAGAGCGAGATCTCGCCCCGCTCCCGGGCCGCGAGGTCGCCCGCCAGCCCGTGCAGGTAGACGCCCAGGCGGGCGGCGAGGGCGGCGCCCATGCCCTGGCCGGCGAGCGCCGCGATCATCCCGGTGAGCACGTCACCGCTGCCCCCCGTGGCCATGCCCGGGTTGCCGGTGGGATTCACGGCGACGCCCCCCAGCGGATCGGCGACCAGGGTCCGGTGTCCCTTGAGGGCGACGATCGCTCCCGCCAGCTCCGCCGCGCGCCGGGCCGCGCCGACGCGGTCGCCGACGACCTCGGCGGTCGCGACGCCCAGCAGCCGCGCCAGCTCCCCGGGGTGCGGGGTCAGCACCGTCTCCCCGCGGCGCTCCGCCAGGCTCGCGAGGGCGCCGCCGAAGGCGTTCAGGCCGTCGGCGTCGAGGACCAGCGGCAGGTCGGTCTCGAGCGCGATGCGGCGAATCGCGGCGGCGGTGTCGGGGAGCTGGCCCAGGCCCGGGCCCAGCGCCAGCGCGTCCTTGCCCTCGACCGCGGCCAGCACCGCCGCCACCGCCTCGTCGGCCAGGGCGCCGGCGCCGTTGACCGGCAGCGGCTGGCTCATGCTCTCCACCGAGGCCGCGTCCACCACCCCGAGCACCGTCTCCGGCACCGCCACCGTCACCAGGCCGGCGCCGCTGCGCACCGCCCCGCGCGCCGTCAGCACCGCCGCGCCCGCCTTGCCCGGCGACCCGGCCACGACGAGCACGTGGCCGTAGTCCCCCTTGTGGCCGCCGCGCCGCCTCGGCGCCAGCGCCGGGGCCAGCTCCTCGGCCTCGAGCAGCTCGAGATCGGACGCCGCGCGGGCGACGAGCTCCCGCGGGATGCCGAGATCGGTGACCACGACCTCGCCGACCGACTCGGCGGCGGGGGGAAAGACGTGCGGCAGCTTCGGCGCGGCGAAGGTGACGGTCAGGTCGGCGCCGATGCAAGGTCCGGGCACGGCGGCGGTGCTGCCGGAGAGGCCGCTCGGCAGGTCGACCGCGACCCGCGGCGCGGGGAGGCGGTTGATCGCCTCGACGAGGGCCGCGAACTCCCCTTCGAGGGCGCGCTTGAGCCCGGTCCCGAAGAGCGCGTCCACCACCAGGTCGCAGTCCCGGTGCCGCTCGACGAGCGCGGCGGGGGCCTCGCGCCCGCCCGCCTCCTCGATCGACAGGCCCTGGCGCCGGCAGATGGCGAGCTGGAGGCCGGCGTCGCCCGCCGGCTCGCGGCCGGCGGCGGCGAGGACGACCCGCACCCGATAGCCGCGGACGTCGAGGTGGCGGGCCAGCGCCAGCCCGTCGCCGCCGTTGTTCCCGGGCCCGCAGACGATCAATACGGCGGCGGCCCGGGGGAAGCGCTCGGCGATGGCGTCGGCGACGCCGATCGCGGCGTTCTCCATCAGCACGAGGCTGGGAATGCCGTAGTCCTCGATCGCCATCCGATCGACTTCCCGCATCGCCTCGGCGGTGAGGATCTTCATGCCGGGCTCGGGCGCCGCCAGGAGGCCAGCAGCGCCCGGGTGCGGGGGCAGTCGGCGTCGCCGCGCTCGAGGGCCGCGGCCAGGCGGTCGAGGTCGGCCGGGGTGTCGACGTCGGCGGCCACGGGCAGCCGGGCGAGCCCCAGGCCGAGGCGGCGGCAGCGCCCGACCGTCGCCTCGTAGACCCCGTCCGTGCTCCAGGCGATGTCCTCGAACAGCTCGCGCCGCAGCGCCTCCGCGCGCGCCCCGATCAGGTAGTAGCCGCCGTCCTCGGCGGGGCCGAGCACGATCTCGGCCTCGCCGAGCGCCGCGAACGCCCGCTCCACGGTCGCCAGCGGCAGGTCCGGATGGTCGCTGCCGACGGCCGCGACGCGCCGATGATCGCGGGCCGCCCGCGCCAGGCCGCGGTAGAGCCGCTCGCCGAGGTCGGCGCCCTCCTGCCGGAAGCCGGGCGCGGCCGCGGGCGGCGGCTCGCCCGGATCGAGCGCCCAGGCGATCTCCAGGTCGAAGCCGCCCCCCTGCAGCCGTTCCAGCAGGTCGTCGAGAAAGGCCGCGTGGAGCGCCGCCGCCTGCCCGGCGTCCAGCGCTCCGATCAGCCTCGTCTTCACCCGGCCGGGGCGCGCCGGCTTGGTGAAGACGACGAGGCAGCGATCCTCGCTCACGCGGCGATTCTACCCCGCGTCCAAGCCGGCGACCCCGCCCCGGGAGGCAGGCCGCGCCCTTGATTCGCGACCGGTCAGCCTTCAAGATCGGCGGCGGATGGCCGTCGTCACGATCCTGACCGACTTCGGTTGGGACGACTACTACGTCGCCGCGGTCAAGGGCGTGCTCCTGACCCTCGCCCCCGAGGCGCGGCCGGTCGACCTCGCCCACGGCGTGCCGCCGGGCGACGTCGAGGCGGGCGCCTTCCTGCTCGAGGCCGCGAGCCGCTTCTACCCGCCGGCGACCGTCCACCTGGCGGTCGTCGATCCCGGGGTCGGCGGCCGGCGGCGGATCCTCGCCGCCGCGGCCCGCGACGCCTTCTGGGTGGCGCCCGACAACGGCCTGCTGACACCGGTGCTCGACGGCGCGGCCGTGCACTCGGTCGAGCGGCGGGACCTCTTCCTGGACCACCCCGGCGCGACCTTCCAAGGCCGCGACCGCTTCGCGCCGGTCGCCGCCGCGCTCGCGCGCGGAACGGCGCTCTCCGATCTCGGACCGGCGATCGCCGACCCGGTGCGGCTCGAGCTGCCCGCGCCCCGCCGCGAGGCCGCGCTCCTCGCCGGGCGGGTGGTCCACGTCGACCGCTTCGGCAATCTGGTCACCGACATCCCCAGCGACTGGCTGCCCGAGCGCCCCTTCTCGCTCCCCCTCGGCGACCTCCTGGTGACCCGCACGGTCTCCCACTACGGCCTGCTGGAGCCGGGCGAGGCCGGTCTCCTGCCCGGCTCCCTGGGCACCCTCGAGCTGTCTCTGCGGGGCGAGAATCTCGCCGCCCGCAGCGGTTTCGGCCGGGGGCGCGCAATTCGCATCCAGATTCTTTAGAATATTACCGGTCGGCCCGTGGGGTCTCCCAGGTGGAAGGGTCGGGCAAGGAGTGTCTCATGACGAAGTGGGAGTACAAGATCATCAACATCCGGAGCGAGAACTACCGCTTGGACCCGGACGCCGCTCCGAAGCTGGACGTCCTGGGCGAGGAGGGCTGGGAGCTGATCTCGATCACATCCGTGAACTTCAAGAGCGGCGCCACGGACAACATCGCGATGGTCTTCAAGCGTCCGCTCGCGGCCTAGAGCGATCGGCGGCGCATCCCGTCCGGCGGGCGCGCCGCCGTGCTTGCGGCGTCCTCGGCCGCGCCGCCCGGACGCTCGCCGCCGGCCCTCCAGGCGAGGGCGAAGCCGGCGGCACCGGCGGCGACGAGGACGATCCAGCCCAGCGAGCGGAGGCCGGCCCCGAGCTCGGACCGCAGCGCCCGCTGCAGATCCTCCCAGCGCTCGGCGAAGCGGCCGCGAGGGTCGGCGAGCGGCTCGCGCTCAATCCTCGTAGTCACTCTCCTCCGGCAGCCCGCGCCGGGCCTCGAGCACGTTCTCCTGTAGCCAGCCGACGTGGTCCGTGACTCGCCGGCGCACCGTATCGGCGGGACTCTCCAGGCGCCGCACCCGCAGCCACCCGACGCCGCCGACGATCGCCGCGGCCAGCAGGCCCGCGCCGGCGACCGAGAGGGCGGCCCCCCAGCGCGGCAGCCAGAGCGCCAGCAGCTCGACCGCCGAGAAGAGAAGGAGACCGAGGGTCCAGAATCCGAGGAAGGCGGCGACGAGGAAGAGCAGGACGGCGCGGCCGAGGGTGCGGCCCGAGCTCTTGAGGTCGCCGACGAGCGCTTCGACCTCAGCGGCGACCAGCTCCAGCAGCGCCTTGCCGACGGCGCGGATCAGCTCGAGCCAGGAGCCCCGACGGCCCCTCATCCGCTGCCCACGACGACGCTGCGGGTGACGAAAGACTCCGCCGCGCCGAGCAGGTCGCGCACTCCGACCGCCAGCCGGTGTCCGCCGGCGCGCATGCGCAGGCTGACCTGGAACCGGTAGGGCTGCTCGCGGGCCTCCTCCAGCCGCTCGCTCGGGATGCGGATGTCGATCGGCACCTCCGAGACCTCGGCCATGTCGCCGTCCTCGTCGATCGCCGAGAAGAAGAGCCGCAGCCGGCCCTCGTGGAAGGCCTCGCGGGGCACCAGGACGATGCTCGCGATCGGTATGTCCACCTCGATCGGCACCAGGAAGTGCTTGCCCTCTTCGTCCTTGTTGCCGGAGCCGACCCGGAAGGCGACGTTCAGCGGGTTCTTCTCCATTCCGTACATCAGGCTGGCCACGGTGCTCTCGGCCATGCGGGCGTGCAGGCCCTTGTCGCGATAGCCCTCGCGGTGGCGGACGTTCAGCCCCTTGCGGTCCACCTTCACCTTGATGTCGTGGAAGCGGTTGTCGCCGGCGTGGGCCGGGGTGTAACCGAGCGAGTAGTAGCTGTCGAAGTCTCCGGCGATGCGCTCGAGGCCGGGCCCCACGTCGTTCGAGTTGACGATCGCGAGCCCGCCCGTCTGGTCGGCCAGGAAGCGCAGCGTCGACTGCAGATTGGAGATGGCGATCGAGTCCACCATCGTGTCCAGGCCGGCGTTCCTGGCGGCCGTCGCCCGCTCGGCGCTGACCGAAGAGTAGACCCGCAGGCCGGCGGCGTCGATGGTGTAGAAGGTCACCCGGTTGGCGTTGGCGAGGGCCGCCAGCTCCCGGTACTTGCGGCCGGCGTGGTAGTCGCGCGACTGGGCCAGGACCGAGGAGTCGTGGAACTTCATCTGCAGCGCGTGGTAGAGGTCCTCGCCGGCCGACATCGGCAGGCCGTCGCTCACGTAGAGCAGCGCCTTGCGGCCCTCGAGCCCGCCCAGGCTGCGCACCAGCTCGCTCAGGGCGCTGATCGAGAACGAGAGGTCGTTGTAGAGCGACTCCGCGTACTGCCGGACCCGCCACTGGACCTCGCCCATCGACTCGGCCTCCTCGATGTCGCGCAGCACGTCCCGCCGCTCGCTGTCCTGGTGGATCGCGTGCCCGGTCATCTCCTCGAGCTCGAACAGGGCGTTGGCGATCAACGTCGAATCCGAGGTGAAGCCGTGGCGCACGTGGAGCGAGCGGTCGTAGGTCACCAGCATCACCCGGTCCTCGGAGTCGAGCTTGTCGTGCAGGAACTCGCGCAGCCGCCGGAAGACGCGGTTGCGATTGAACGGGCGGATGTTGAAGTTGTCGACGTAGACGACGAGGTTGAGGCGCTGCTCCTCGGGAATCGGCGCCGGCACCGCCTCCGGCGCCGCGGGCGCCGCCTCCGGCGCCGGCTCGACGCCCGCCACCGGCCGCCCCGATTCCACCGCGTAGAAGTTGGTGATCGTCACCGGCCGGCCGTCCTCGAGGATCTCGAAGTCGTCGCGGCCGAGGCCGGTGATCGGATTCCCCTTCTTGTCGGTGACGAAGACCTCGACGTTGACCACGGTCACGTCCACGGTCTCGAAGAAGGCCGAGTCCCCCTCGGCCTGGGCCTCGTCCGGGGTCTCGGCCGTCGCGGGCTCGACCGTCTCCGCGGCCGGGCTCTCAGCCCGCGGCGCGGTCTGCTCGCCCTCCGGCGCCTGGCGGGCGCCCGGGTCGGCCGGCGCGACGAGCGCCAGTCCCGCCCCGACCAGCCAGGCGGCGGCGATCAGGGCATGTAGATTCGAACGTTGCATCGCTTCTCTCGTCTGGTCGATTGAGAACGGACGGCTCCGCGCGCCGGCGGATCGGGCGCTCGGTGAGTCGGTCGCGCCCGGCTAGGGCGCGATCGTCAGGCTCGACGACAGGATCCTACCACTAGCCGCGTCGTAGACGGCCACCACCGCCTGGTGCTTCTCCCGGCGCAGCAGGAGCTTCGTCTCGTAGCGTCCGAGCTGCCCCGCCACCGGGCTGGTCGCCGAGGTCAGGACGAGCGGCACCACCGGCACCTCGGCGCGCCGGCCCTCTTCGTCGCGCACCGCCACCCGCAGCTCGAGCTGGGTGGCCCAAGTCTCTCCGGCGGGCAGGAAGGTCACCCGGTCGAGGGGGATCAGCACGCTGAGCGGCACCTCCATCTTGCCCCGCCCCTTGCGCGCGGGATCGCCGATCTCGACCGAGATCCCCGCCTCCGTCGGCGTGTTGCCGAAGAGCAGGGTGCTCTCGACCGCCATCGTCACCTCGCGGGCGCGCGAGGAGTCCAGGAAACCGGTGCGGGCCCGCAGCCGGTACTCGGCGTTGCGCACCTCGAGCTCGACGTCGTGGCGGCCGTCGTCCCAGGCGCGCGTCGGGCTGAAGCCGAGCCAGTAGTAGGAGCGGGTGTCGGAGACCGCCCGCTCGAAGGCGCGGCCGCGGCCGGCGTTGATCATCGCCTGGCCGCCGGTCTCGCGGGCGAGATAGGTCAGCGTGTAGTGGACCTCCTGCTCGCGCAGCAGGCTCGAGGTCGGAAACGCCGAGACCGGGGGCGCGGTGGCCTGGGCGACGTCCACCAGCTCGCGGTCGAACCCGGGAACGTCGACGGGATAGAGCGTGTAGCCGAGCAGATTGGCGGTGTCGCTCAACCGCCGGTAGAGGTTCTCGCCCTCGAGCCCGTACCGGTCCAGGATCACGCGGTTGAAGTCGCCGACCAGGAAGTCGCTCGGAACGTATGGCCAGCCGCCGGAGAGCAGCAGCATGACCTTGCGACCCGGCGGCTGCGCGAAGCTGCGCAGGGTGGCGGCGGCGGCCGCCACCGTCTTGTCGAGCTGCTCGGAGAGGCGCTGGACGTAGCTGCGCTCGAGCGGGTCGAGCTGGGTGCGGAAGGGGGCGCGGGTGTCGAGAACGCCGCCGCCGATCAGGCTCTGCAGCGCCAGCTCCTCGGGGACCCGGAACTGCCGGCGCTCCGCCAGGCGCTGCAGGCCGCGCGCCGGGCGCTCCTTGGCCCGCTTGAGCACCCGGCGCAGGGTCTCGTGCGAGTCACTCCAGGTCGAGAGCATCTCGAGGTCCTTGCCGTCGAAGGCGACGACCGCCATCCGGTCCTCGGGCTTGAGCAGCGGCAGGTCCTCGATCAGGCCGTCCAGCACCCGGTCGCGGTCCACCGCGATCGAGAAGTACTCGTCGATGAAGACCAGATAGCTCGTCCCCACCGGGTCGCCCGGCGCCAGCGCCGGCACCCCCGGCAGCGCCCCCTCTTGCGGGCCTTCCGGGCGGCTCACCGCGACCCCGCCCCGCACCTCGGTGAAATAGTCGATCGGAACCTCTTCGCCGTCCACGATCAGCCGGAAGTCGGCGGCCCCGAGCCCGAGGATCGGCACCCCGTCCTTGTCGGTGACCACGGCCTCGAGATTGACGACCCGGACGTCGAGCACCTCGCCGAAGACCCCGGGCAGCGGGCTCGGCGCCTCCTGCGCCGAGCTCCCCGCCGCGAGCCCGGCGAAGAGTCCCAGCCCTGCGACCAGCGATGAGCGGAACATTCGTTTCATGACGGACCTCGTTGTCGCGGCGGCGCCGCCTGCCGCCGTCCCCCGGCGACCCGACCGCCCCGATGCCCCCTCGCCAGTGCAAGCGACATGCCGACGCCCCGCCGGATCATCGCACGGACCGCGGCGGGCGCCCGGGCCGGGCCGTCGCCTCGCGCGGACGCAGCCGGTCCCGCAGGTGACGCACGATCCTCCTGCCGTGGTCGCGCGAGTTCTCGATGAAGATGCGGCCGGTGTCGCGCCCCGCCTGCAGGGTCCCGGCCAGGTAGAGGCCGGCGACGTTGCTCTCGCAGGTCTCCGGATCGAAGGCGGGCACCAGGGTCGCGGCATCGACCTCCACCCCCGCGCGGCGCTCCAGCTCCCAATCGACCTCGTAGCCGATCAGCACGTAGGCGGCGTCGGCGGGCAGACGCTCCCGGCCGCGGGGCGATCGCAGCTCCAGGCCGTCCTCGCCGAAGGCCTCCACCTCGGTCTCGAACCGCGCCTCGACGCCGCCCTCGGCGATGCGGTTCTCGAGGTCGGGCTTGAGCCAGTACTTGACCGTCCCCTTGAGCTCGCCGCCGCGGTGGATCAGGGTCACCCTGGCGCCGTTTCGATGCAGATCGAGGGCGGCCTCGGCGGCCGAGTTGCCGCCGCCGACCACCGCCACCCGCTCGCCGAAGTGGCCGTAGGGCTCGCGGTAGCGGAGGCGCACCCAGCTCCGGTCCTCGCCGGGGACGCCGAGCCGCCGCGGATTGTGGAAGTAGCCGGTGGCGAGCGCCACCGCCCGCGCCCGGCGGAGGCGACGATCGCCGTCGCGGCCGCGGCTTCCGACCTCGAAGCCGCCGTCTCGCCGCCGGATCTCGCTTACCTCCTCGTGCAGCGCCAGAGGCAGCTCGTGGTGCGCCACCACGGCGCGGTAGTACGCCAGCGCCTCGCGGCGGTCCGGCTTCTCGCTCGGAGCGCTGAACGGCACCCCGGCGATCTCCAGCCGCTCGCGGGTGGTGAAGAAGCTCATGTAGGTCGGGAACCCCAGCAGGTTGGCGGTCAGCGGCCCGCGGTCGACCAGCAGCACCGAAAGGCCCGCCTGCTTCGCCTCGGCGCCGAGCGCGATGCCGGTCGGCCCGGCGCCGACCACCAGCAGGTCGAGGACCGATTCGGCCGGCAGCCGCGCCGGACCCCGCTCAGCCACCCGCGCGCCCCCACTCGAAGAGGTGGTCGACCGGCCCGTGGCCGCCGCCGAGCGGATAGGCCGCCGCGATCGCCCCCTGCAGGTAGCGGACGGCGCCGCCCACCGCCGTCGCCAGGTCCTCGCCGAGCGCCAGCCGCGCGGCGACGGCCGACGACAGGGTGCAGCCGGTGCCGTGGGTCGAGCGGGTCTCGATCCGCGGGTGCTCGTAGCGGCGCACCCGCGATCCCTCCACCAGCAGGTCCACGACCACGCGGCCGGCGCCGTGGCCCCCCTTGAGCAGCACCGCCGGGCCGCGGGCGGCGAGGGCGCGGGCGGCGGCCAGCCGTTCGGCCTCGGTGGCGACCGGCAGGCCGGTCAGCCGCGCCGCCTCGGGCAGGTTCGGGGTGATGACCGAGGCCAGCGGCAAGAGCTCCCCGGCGAGCGCCTCGACCGCCTCGTCGGCGAGCAGCGGGTCGCCGCTCTTGGCCACCATCACCGGGTCGAGGACGACGGGCGGGCCGCGCCGCGCCGCCAGCCGCCGCGCCACTTCGCGGACGATGTCGGCGCCGGACAGCATGCCGATCTTGACGGCGTCGACGCCGATGTCGTCGAAGACCGCCTCGATCTGGGCCCCCACCACCGGCGCCGGGATCTCGTGGACCGCGGTGACGGCGCGCGTGTTCTGGGCGGTGACCGCAGTGACCACGCTCAAACCGTAGACCCGGTGCGCCGCGAAGGTCTTGAGATCGGCCTGGATCCCGGCGCCGCCTCCGGAGTCGGAGCCGGCGATCGTCAGCACGCGCGGCGGCGTCGCTCCCATCGGACTCCCGGCGGGCCCTCAGCCGGCGGCGCCCGCCCGCCCCGCCGCGACCGGCGGCCGGGTGCGGCGCCACGCCCAGACCGCGGCGAGCGCCAGCAGCAGCGCCAGGCTCAGGACCTGGGCGAGCGTGAAGTCGCCGAGGAAGCGGTCGTCCTTGGCGCGCAGGAACTCGACGAAGAAGCGCTCGACCGCCAGCAGGCCGACGACCGCGAGGAAGGTCTCGCCGGCCGGCGCCCGGCGGCGAAGCAGCCACAGGCCGAAAAGCCAGATCGCCAGCGCGGCGAGGGTCTCGTAGAGCTGCGTCGGATGGACCGCGACGAGCTCGCCGCTCGGCACCTCGAGCGGCACCGCCGCTCCGTACTCCGAGCGCATGAACCCCGCGGTGGTCGGCCCCGGGAGGCCGACCGGGAACTCGACCCCCCACGGCAGGCCGGTCGGGAACCCGTAGTCGTCGCCGACCAGGAAGCAGCCGACGCGGCCGACGCCGTAGCCCAGCGCCAGCGCCGGAGAGGTCGCGTCCACGGTGCGCCAGGCCGGCAGCCGGCGGCGTCGAATCACCCAGATCGCCAGGGCGGCGCCGAGCAGCAGGGCCCCGTACCAGACCAGGCCCGAGCGGTCGAAGAGCAGCCTCCACTCCCGGTAGAGGAGGGCGTAGTAGATCTTGCCGCCGGCGATGCCGCCGAGGCCGGCCGCCAGCAGCACGGCGCTCACGTCCTCCTCGTCGCCGAGGCCGAGGCGCCGGTAGCTCGCCCGCATCTGCGCCCAGGCGACGAGGAAGGCCACCACCATCATCACCCCGAACGGGCTGATGGCGAGCGGACCGATGTGGAAGAGCTCGCGAATCATCGGATGGCGGCGGGTCGGCGATCGCTGAGTGGGTCGGATCCGGGCCGCGCGGCGGCGCGCGCCCGCGAGGACGGCCGCGGCCGGCGCACCCGGCGGCCCATCGTAGCACCCGCGGCCGCGGGCTCAGCCGGCGGGGCGGTCGTTGAGGCCCCAGTCGTAGTCGAGGTAGCGCACCGACGGCGGCTTCGCCTCCAGCGCGCTCCGCAGCTCGGCCGGCAGGTGCTCCAGCACCCAGCCCAGGACCTTGCCGCGGGCGAAGAACGCGACCACCGTGCTGCCGCCGGTGAAGTCGCCGGCGTACCACTTGAAGATCGACGACAGCCACAGCTCGTTGCGGTCGGCGTCGTAGCGCAGGCCCTTGTCGGGCTGGCCGAGGAAGGCGCGGGTCTGCTCCTCGAGCTGGCGGTCGAGGCGCGCCGCTTCGAAGGGCTCCGGCCGCAGGTCGGGGCAGCTCTCGGACGCGCAGACGACCGCGAAGTGGATCCGCGGATCGCCGAGGTCGCGCCCGCGGGTCTCGATCTCGTCGAGGGTGAGGCGCTCTCCCGCCACCGGGTGGGTGAGCTCGTCGAAGAAGCCGTCCACGTCGCGCACCGACTCGAGGCCCGGATAGCGCTCGAGGACGAAGTGGGCGACGACCGCGTTGTAGGCGTTGATCCAGAACGCCAGCCGCTCGCCGGCGGGCCAGGCGGCGGGGCGGGCGCCGGCCAGGTCGGCGAGAAAGCGGTCGAGGTCGCCGCGGTCGGCGGCGAGGCCCGCGTAGTCGAGCCCGCCGCCGCGGCCGTGGCGCTCGAGCACCCGGTGCCAGCTCTCGTGCTCGATCCCCACCGCCGGGGCGGCGTCCGGCGCCCCGGCGGCCCACAGGGCCGCCGACGCCAGCAGGAGGAGCGGCGGCAGGGTCTTCTTCACGCGCCGCATGATACGACAGCGCCTCGCGGCCGGCCCGGCGACGGCCGCGGTCGGGGCCGAGGCATCCGATAGAATCTCGCGGCACATGCTCACCGATCTCACCCGGGAGCGGTACGACGCGTTCGCGAGCCTGATCTCGCGCCCGTCGATGTCCGGGCGCTGGCTCGTCCTCACCCACGACAACCCCGACCCCGACGCCATCGCCGGCGCCGCGGCGCTCTCCAAGCTCCTGCGACGGGGATTCAAGAAGCGGGTGACGACGGCCTACGGCGGCATCATCGGGCGCGCCGAGAACCAGGAGATGGTGCGCGTGCTGGGCATCCGGTTGAGCCACCTGCGGCACCTCAACTGGAAGCACTACCGGCACTTCGCCCTGATCGACACCCAGCCCGGGACCGGCAACAACCAGCTCCCGGACGGGATCGTCCCGGACCTCGTGTTCGACCACCACCCGCTGCGCCGCGCGACCGCCAAGGTCCCCTTCGCCGACGTGCGCACGGACTACGGCGCCACGGCCACGATCGTCGCCGAGTACCTGTTCGCGCGCGGCATCGAGATCGGCAAGCGCGAGGCCACCGCCTTCGTCTACGCCATCCGCGCCGAGACCCAGGACTTCGGCCGCGAGTTCTCCGGCCCCGACAAGGCGGCGTTCGACCGGCTCTTCCCGCGCTCCGACGCCCGCGCGCTGGCCCGCATCCAGAGCCCGCGCCTGCCGCTGAGCTACTTCCGGACGCTGCACCGGGCGCTGGAGAACCTGGAGACGGTGAGCACCCTCGTGGTCAGCCACCTGGGCGCGGTCGAGCAGCCCGACATCGTGCCCGAGGTCGCCGACCTGCTGCTCCGCATCCAGGGCAAGACCTGGTCGCTCTGCACCGGCCGCTTCGGCGAGCGGCTCTATCTGTCGATGCGGACGACCAACCCGCGCGGCGACGCCGGGCGGCTGATGCGCCGGCTGCTCGGACGCCGCGGCAAGGGGGGCGGGCACGGCATGATCGCCGGCGGCTGGATGCCGCTCGTCGCGGGGCGGCCCGAGGCCGCCGACGCCCTGCAGACCTCCGTCGCCACGCGCCTCGCCAAGGCGCTCAAGAAGAACCCGGCGAAGCTCGGTCGGATCGAGCTGGCGCCGCCGGCCGCCCCGCCCGCCGCGCCGCCGCCGGAGGGGTCCCCGGCGTGAGCTGGACCCTGCTTCCCCGCCGGCCGAAGCCCTACCGGCGCAAGGACTTCCTCGACCGCGAGCGCTACCGCCCGGACTACCGGGCGCTGGCCGCCGAGCTCATGCGGGCGGTGGAGTTCGAGTCCGTCCTGGACGTCGGCTGCGCCAACGGCTTCCTGCTGTCGGAGTTCCTCGCCGCAGGCCGCCGGGTGCGCGGCATCGAGCTCTCGCCGGCGGTGAGCGAGGTGCTGCCGGCCGAGCTGCTCGAGGCGGTCCGGATCGGCGACTTCACCGCCGCCGGCGGGGTCTGGGACCTCGTCTGCTGCGTCGAGGTCGCCGAGCACATCCCGCCGGAGCGCAGCGAAGAGCTGGTGGCGACGCTGGTGCGCTGCGCGCGGCGGGCGATCTACTTCACCGCCGCGCCGCCGGGACAGGCCGGGCGGGGCCACATCAACTGCCGCGAGCACGCCGAGTGGCTGGCCTGGTTCGACGGGCTGGGCTGGGTGCGGGACCCGGGTCGCACGGCGGATCTGCGGGCCGCCCTCTCCGGCCTGGAGTCGGCGCCGTGGCTCGCCACCAACAGCATTCTGCTCGTCCCCGGCGGCGCCGCCCCGATCAGCGCCGGCGGTTGACGATCCGCAGCAGCCGCCGGCGGTCGAGTCGCACCTTCGCCACCGGCACCCCATCGCGCAGCAGCACCGGCACCGTGTCGCCGAAGCGCGCCTTGAGCTCCGGATCGGCGTCGACGTCCAGCCGCCGCCACTCGAGGCCGCGCCCCGGCAGCACCTCGTCGAGCAGCCGCTCCATCACCTCGCACAGGTGGCAGGAGCGCCGCGTCACGAGCGTGAAGCGCGGCGAGCCTACTCCCACTCGATCGTCGCCGGCGGCTTGCTGGTCACGTCGTAGACCACCCGGTTGACGCCGCGCACCTCGTTGATGATCCGGTTCGCCGCCCGGCCGAGGAGCTCGTAGGGGAGCGGGCTCCAGTCGGCGGTCATGAAGTCCTGGGTCTCGACCGCGCGCAGCGCCATGACGTTCTCGTAGGTCCGGTCGTCGCCCATCACGCCGACGCTGCGCACCGGTAGCAGCACCGCGAACGCCTGGCTCACCTTGTCGTAGTAGCCGCGATTGCGCAGCTCCTCGATGAAGATCGCGTCGGCCTCGCGCAGCACCGCCAGCCGCTCGCGGGTGACCTCGCCGAGGATCCGCACCGCGAGGCCGGGGCCGGGGA
>JBFJMD010000019.1:0-14155 GCA_041634115.1 Thermoanaerobaculia bacterium
CGCGCCACCACCGCCGCGTGCGAGGTCATGCCGCCGCGCGAGGTCAGGATCCCGGCCGACGCGTGCATTCCGACGATGTCCTCCGGCGAGGTCTCGTCGCGCACCAGGAGCACCGGGCCCTGCGCCGCCATCTCCTCCGCACGCTCCGC
Organism: Thermoanaerobaculia bacterium; assembly: GCA_041634115.1. Classification (GTDB taxonomy): domain Bacteria; phylum Acidobacteriota; class Thermoanaerobaculia; order Multivoradales; family JAHEKO01; genus JBFJMD01. The sequence continues at coordinate 150 of JBFJMD010000019.1, forward strand.
GGTGAGCGCGATGCGGCCGCTCGCCGCCCCGGGCCCGGCCGCCAGCCCCCGCGCCAGGAGGGCGCCGGCGGCGATCGCCGCCTCCTTCTCGCGCGGGTCGAAGACCGGCGCCAGCATCTGCACGAGCTGCTCCCCCTCGACGCGGAGCAGGGCCTCGCGGCGATCGATCAGCCCCTCGGCCGCCATCTCCACCGCGATCCGCACCGCCGCCAGGCCGGTGCGCTTGCCGCTGCGCGTCTGCAGCATGTAGAGGTGGCCGTGCTCGATCGTGAACTCGACGTCCTGCATCTCGCGCCGGTGGCGCTCGAGCACGTCGCAGATCCGCTCCAGCTCGGCGTAGGCCTCGGGAAAGTCGCCGCCGAGGCCCGGCGAGCCGTCGGTCGGGGCGATCGAGTGCGGGGTGCGGATGCCGGCGACGACGTCCTCCCCCTGGGCGTTGCGCAGGTACTCGCCGTAGACCCGGCGCTCGCCGGTGGCCGGATCGCGGGTGAAGGCCACCCCGGTCGCGCAGTCGGGGCCGCGGTTGCCGAAGACCATCGTTTGCACGTTGACGCCGGTCCCCGAGTGCTCGGTGAGCCCGTGCAGGCGTCGGTATTCGCGGGCCCGCCGGTTGTTCCAGCTCTCCACCACCGCCTGGACGGCGCCCCAGAGCTGCGCCCGCGGGTCGGTCGGGAACGGCGCCCGGCCGCGGCTCGCGATGAGGTCGAGGAACTCGCGGGTCACCGCGGCGAGGGCGTCCGCCGAGAGCTCGGAGTCGCTCGCCGCTCCCTCGCGCTCGCGGGCCGCGGCGAGCGCCCGCTCGAAGCCGTCGTGGGGGGCCCCGAGCACGACGTCGCCGTACATGGCCACCAGCCGCCGGAAGCAGTCGCGGGCAAAGCGCGGCTCCGCCCCGGCCCCGATCCAGTCCTCGACGATCCGCTCGTTGAGCCCCAGGTTGAGCACCGTGTCCATCATCCCCGGCATCGACACCGGCCCGCCGGAGCGCACCGACAGCAGCATCGGCTCCCGCGGATCGCCGAACTTCTTGCCCTCCAGCGCCTCGACCTTCGCCAGCGCGGCCTCGAACTCCGCCTCCAGGGAGTCCGGATAGCGCCCCCCGTCGCGGTGGTAGCGGACGCACACCTCGGTCGTGATCGTGAAGCCGGGCGGCACCGGCAGCCCGAGGCCGCTCATCTCGGCCAGCCCGGCGCCCTTGCCGCCGAGAAGCTCCTTCTGATCGCTCCGCCCCTCGGCGCTGCCGCCGCCGAAGGAGTAGACCTGCTTGCCGATGCTCTCCGTCATTCCTCCTCACCTCCCGCGGCCTCCGCCGCCGGCCGCTGCTCGCTGCGATCCACGACCATCTCGGTCAGTCGCGCGGTGCGCGACAGCACTCGCTCGATCGACTGGAGTAGGGCGATCCGGTTCCTGCGCAGGTCCCGGTTCTCGTCCATCACCAGCACTTCGACGAAGAAGCGGTCGAGGACCTCGGCAAAGCCCGCGATCTCGCGCAGCCCGCTCTCGTAGTCGGCCCGCGACTCGGCCTCCTCGAGGCCGCTCTTCAGGCTGCCGAAGGCCTTGTGCAGGGCGATCTCCGCCGGCTCGGCCAGCAACGACTCGTCGAAGCTGCGCTCCGGGGAGTCCTTGACGATGTTGGCGATGCGCTTCGCCGCCAGGACCACCGAGAGGAAGGCCGGCTCCTCGCGCGCCCGGTGCAGCGCCTCCACGCGGGCCCGCAGGTCGGGCAGGTTGGTGCCGCCGACCGCCACCGCGGCCTCGATCTCGTCGTAGGCGAAGCCCTCCCGCCCGAGGAGGAAGCGGACGCGGTCGAACAGGAACGGCCGCCAGGCGGCGAGCACCTTCTTGCCCTGCAGCTCGAGGCGGTCGCCGTAGAACTGGAAGGCCTTGGCCGCGATCAGGTCGAGGTCGAGGCCGAGGTTCCCCTCCAGGGCGATCCGCACCACCCCCTGGGCGGCGCGGCGCAGGCCGAACGGGTCCTTGCTGCCGGTCGGCACCAGCCCGAGTCCGAAGATCCCGACCAGGCTGTCGATGCGGTCGGCGAGCGCGACGACCTTGCTCACCCGCCCGCGCGGGATCGGATCGTCGGCCGCGGCCGGCAGGTACTGCTCGTAGATCGCCCGCCAGACCTCCTCCGGATAGCCCTCTTCGCGGGCGTAGATGCCGCCGACGACCCCCTGGAGCGAGGTGAACTCCTTGACCATCTCGGTCGTCAGGTCGAGCTTCGCGAGGCCCGCGGCCTGGACCGCCGCAGCCTTCTCGGCCCGCCAGTCGAGGCCGTCGCAGAGCACCTCGCAGATCTTCTCGATGCGCTCCGTCTTGTCGCCGTAGCTGCCGAGCTTCTCGTGGAAGGTGAGCCGCTCGAGCTCCGGCCGCCGGTCGGCCAGGGGCCGGCCCCGGTCCTCGCGGTAGAAGAAGCGGGCGTCGGCGAGGCGCGCCGCCACCACCCACTCGTTGCCCGCCCGCACCCGCCCCTCCGGGTCGTCCGGACGGTCCATCACGGTCAGGAAGTGCGGCAGCAGCCGCCCCTCGCGCTCGATCGCGAGCGCGCTCTGGTGGTCGCGCAGGGTCGTCGTCAGCACCTCGCGCGGCAGCTCCAGGAACTCGGCCTCGAAGGCGCCCTCGACCACGCCGGGCACCGCGCAGACGGCGGCCAGCCGATCGGCCAGCTCGGCGTCCTCGACCAGCCGGCCGCCGAGCGCTTCGGCGCGCTTGCGCATCTCCTCGAGCAGCCTCTTGCGCCGGTCCTCGAAGCGCAGGACGACCCGCCGCCGGGCGAGCTTGCGCCGGTAGTCGGCGGCGCCGACGACGTCGAAGGGCTTCGGCGAGAGCAGCGGGTGGGCGCTCGTCGAGCGCCCCGAGGCGACGCCGAACAGCTCGAACTCGACGACCTCGCCGTCGAAGAGGGCGACCACGCCGTGCACCGGCCGCACCCAGGGACCGAGACCCCGGCCCCATCGCATCGTCTTCGGCCAGGAGAGGCCGGCGAGGATGCGCGGCACGATCTCCGCCAGCACGGCCGCGGTCGGCCTCCCCTCGGTCTTCTTGACCGCCGCCACGTACTCGCCCTTCTCGGTCTGCACCCGCCTGAGCTCTTCCACCCCGACGCCGCAGCGGCGGGCGAAGCCGGCGGCGGCCCGGGTCGGCTTGCCCGCGGCGTCGAAGGCCGCCGTCGCCGGCGGACCCAGCGCCTCCTCTTCGCGGTCGGGCTCGCGGGCGGGCAGGCCGCGAAGGACGACCGTCAGCCGCCGGGGCGTGAAACCGGTCTCGACCTCGCGCGGCGGCAGGCGGCGCGCCATCAGCTCTTCGAACAGGCGGGTCGCCAGCTCGCGGAGCCCGGGCTCGAGCATGCGCGCGGGGATCTCCTCGCAGCGCACCTCGAGGAGCAGCTCACCCTTGGCCATCGGTCCCCCGCGGCGCCGCGCCGGAGCTGCCGGCGGCGCGGTCCTCGCTCCGGTCGAGAAGCGGGAAGCCGAGCCGCTCCCGGCTCGCCACGTACTCGCGGGCGCAGGCCACCGCCAGCCGGCGGATCCGCTTGATCAGGCCGACCCGCTCGGTCACCGACACCGCGCCCCGGGAGTCGAGCACGTTGAACAGGTGCGAGCACTTGAGCGCGCACTCGTAGGCCGGCAGCACCAGGCCGGCCTCGAGGCAGCGCCGGGACTCGCGCTCGTGGCCGGCGAAGCGCTCCTGCAGGAAGCCGACGTCCGCGACCTCGAAGTAGTACTTCGAGAACTCCAGCTCGTCCTGGTGGCGGACCTCGCCGTAGCCTAGGCCGTCCGGCACCCAGCTCACGTCGTAGACGCTTCGCGCCAGCCCCAGGAACATCGTGATCCGCTCCAGGCCGTAGGTGATCTCGGCGCTCACCGGGTCGAGCTCCTGCCCGCCGGCCTGCTGGAAATAGGTGAACTGGGTGATCTCCATGCCGTCGAGCATGACCTGCCAGCCGAGTCCCCAGGCGCCCAGGGTCGGGGCCTCCCAGTTGTCCTCCTCGAAGCGCAGGTCGTGGAGCGCGAGATCGACCCCCATCGCCTCGAGGCTGCGGACGTAGAGCGCCTGCACGTCCGGCGGCGACGGCTTGAGGATCACCTGCAGCTGCAGGTGCTTGCCGAGCCGGAAGGGATTCTCGCCGTAGCGCGCGTCGGCGGGCCGCCGCGAAGGCTGCACGAAGGCCACCCGCCAGGGCTCCGGCCCCAGCACCCGCAGAAAGGTGTCCGGGTGCATGGTGCCGGCGCCGACCTCCAGGTCGTAGGGCTGCTGCAGGACGCAGCCCTCGCCGGCCCAGAAGTCCGACAGTCGCAGGATCAGCTCTTGCAGTGACCGCATCTTCCGATCGCCTCGCTCGCGCCTAGCCAGACCTTCTCACCGGTGGCCGTCGCGAGACGGCGGAGGTGCCTGAAGATGCAAGGCTTGCGACCCGAGCGCGACAGAGGCGTACTCGCAGTACGTCGACGAGCGCGAGGGGAGCATAACGCAGCAGATTCAGGGACATACGCCGTCGTAGTAGGTCACCGGTGAGAACGTCTGGCTACAGCCCGGCCAGCGTCTCGCGCATCACCCGGTAGCTCTTCAGCTCGCGCTGCAGGAAAGACCTCCGCACCCGGGCGGCGACCTCCTCCACCGCCGCCAGCGTCTCGCGCGACGGTGGCTCGGCCGCGATCGAGCTCAGCCGCTCGCCGCCGATCCGGCGCAGGAACTCGAGCACCCCCTCCCCGACCGCCAGCCCGCCTCCGCCGCCGCAGCGGTCGCAGAGCAGGGCCTCGCCCGTCGCCGGCAGCACCGCGACTCGCAGCGGCCGCCCGCACTGGGGACACTCGCCCGGAACCGGGAAGATGCCGGCGAGCCGCAGCACCCAGGCCTCGAAGAAGCGAGCGGCGAGGTCGCGATCGACCCCCGCGGCCAGCGCCTCCAGCGTCGAGTCGAGCAACCGGAAGAACAGCTCGCTCTCCTCGTTCTCCTGCGCGAACTCGACCAGATGCTCGGCGAGGTAACCGCCCAGGAGAATGCCTTCGAGGTCCAGTTGCAGCCGGTCCGAGGCCCGGATCAGCTCGACCGAGGACACGCGAACCAGGTCGCGGCCCGGCTTCTCGAACCAGGTCACCCGCACCTTGGCCAGCGGCTGCAGCTGGCCCGCGAACCGACTGTATTTGCGGCGGGCGCCCCGCGCAACCCCCTTCTTCTTGCCCTGCTCGCGGGTCAGGAGCGTGACGATCCGATCCTGGTCGTGGAGATCGAAGACGTCGAGGATCAGAGCTTCGGCGGTGACGAGTCCCATGGCGGAGGTCGCTCCGGGGAGGCCGGCCCGGAGGCCGCAGCTTGGCAGAACCCGGGCGCCCTGTCGAACTCAGCGGACGAGGAACTCGATCAGCAGCGAGGCGATCCCGAAGTAGATGATGATCCCCGAGATGTCGTTCGAGGTCGTCACCAGCGGCCCCGCGGCCACCGCCGGGTCGATGCCCAGGCGCTGGAAGGCGAGCGGCACGAAGGCGCCGTTGATCGACGCCACCACGATGGCGAGAAACAGCGAGACGCCGACGACCCCGGCGTAGGCGCCGGGCGAGACCGGGGCCGTCGAGTACTTGAAGACCCCCTCGAGCAGCACCGCCCCGACCGCGGCGAGCGCCGCGCAGGCGACGCCGAGGACCACCCCGACCTTGAGCTGCTGCCAGAGGAACCGGCCCGCCTGGCCGCTGCCGAGGGCGATCCTGCCGGTGGCCAGGCCGCGGACCGCGATGGTCGAGGTCTGCGAGCCGATGTTGCCGCCCATGCCCATGATCACCGGCACGAAGGTGAGCAGGAAGAGCGCCTCCTTCAAGCTCACCTGGAAGTGCTTCACCAGCAGGCCGGCGCCGATCAGGCCGCCGAGGTTGATCAAGATCCAGGGCAGCCGGATGCTGGCCGTCTTCCACGAGCGGTCCTGGTAGAGCAGCTCGTCCTCGCTCGTCCCCACCATCTTCATGAAGTCCTCGGTGGCCTCCTCCTTGACCACGTCGATGATGTCGTCCACGGTGACGATCCCCATCAGCCGGTTGGCGCCGTCGGTGACCGGGATCGCCAGCAGGTCGTAGCGCGAGGCCAGGCGCGCCACTTCCTCCTGGTCGGTGTCGGTATGCACCTTGATGATCGAGCGCGACATGATGTCCGCCAGCGGAAGTCCGGGGGGATTGAGCAGAAGCTGCCGCAGCGAGGTGACCCCGACGAGCTGGTCGTCGCGGTTGACCACGTACAGGTAGAAGACGTTCTCGGTGTGCTTCGAGCCCTGGATCGCGGCGATCGCCTCGCCCACGGTGATCTCGTCGGGCAGCGCCAGGAACTCCGAGTCCATGATGCGGCCGGCCGAATCGTCGGCGTAGGCGAGGTGGACCTGGACCTCCTCCAGCTCCTCCCGGTCGACGAGCTCGAGCACCTCCCGGTGCAGGTCGGCGGGCAGCGACTCGATGACCTCGACCGCGTCGTCGACCGGCATGTTCTCCAGCAGGCCCGCGATCTGCCGCGGCCGGAGCTGCTCCAGGAGGCCGGTGCGCAGCGCCGGCTCGAGCTGGCTCAGGACCTCGCCGGCGCTCTCCGGGTACTCCGACTCGAGGATCCGGAAGACGCTGAGCTGCTCCGTGGTGGTCAGGCCGCGAAACTGCAGCGCCACGTCCTCCGGACGGGTCTTGGCGAGAAGCTTGGCGATGTGCGCGTTGGCACCGCGACGCACGAAACGGCGCATCGTGTCGGCCAGCAGCTCGGCCCGCCGAGGGGAGAGAGTGGGCTCCATGGACCGCCGGATGCTAGCACGCGGGCGCGGCGTCGCTGCCGCCGACGGCTTCCGCTCCCGGGCCCCGATCTGGAATACTCGGCCGGCGACGGGCGGCGGCGCGAGGCCGCCTTTCGAGGCCCCCGCGAGAGACCAGATGCAGCCGCGAGATCCAGCCGCGCCTCCCCGCCCGCGGCGCCGGACCGCGCGGACCGCGCTGGCGCTGCTGGCGCCGCTCCTGGCGACCGCGCCCTCCTGGCTCGCCGCGCTCCCGGCGACCGCCCGCGGCGCGGACGCCGGCGCCGACGCCGGGCTCCGCTCCTTCACCATCAGCCAGGTCCATCAGCTCGACGGGCCCGGCGCGCGGGTCCGCGCCTACCTCGACTTCCTGGACGGCGAGGGGCGGCCGGTCGCCGCGCTCGAGGGCGCGACGCTCACGGTCAACCTGGGCGAGGACCGGGCCGAGGTCGAGCGCCTGGAGCCGCTCGCGCGGACCGGCGAGGGCGTCGCCTACGTTTTCCTCGTGGACATCTCGAAGTCGCTCAGCGCCGCCAAGTTCGCCGAGATCCAGGACGCGATCGGGTCCTGGATCGACGGCCTGGCCGCGATCGATCGCGCCGCGATCCTCGCCTTCGGCGACGACAGCCGGCTGATCGTGGACTTCACCGACGATCGCGCCGCGCTGGCCGCGGGCATCCGCTCGCTCGGCCCGACCGACGGCAGCACCCTGCTCCACCGGGCGCTCGTGGACGGCCTCGAGCTGGCCAAGCGCCGCGACCCCGGGCTGCCCGGACGCCGGGTCCTGGTCGTCCTCACCGACGGCCGCGACGAGGGCAGCGGCCTCGCCGCGGAAGACGTGCTGACGAAGCTGCGCGGCGACCCCGCCCCGGTCTACGCGATCGGCTACAGCGAGCTGCGCAATCCCCAGGAGCGCCGCCGCTATCTCGACCTGCTCCACCGGTTCGCCTCGAACTCCGGCGGCGCCTTCTTCGAGGCCGACCGCACCCGCTTCGCGGAGGCCTACGGCGAGATCCGGGCGGCGGTCCGCCGCGTCTGGCTGGCCGACGTCCGGTGTCCGGGCTGCCGCACCGACGGCAACGAGTACTGGCTGCAGATCACGGTCGAGACCGCCGGCCGCATCCTCAGCCAGGGGATCGGCGTGCGCCTGCTGCCGGTCACCGCGCCGGCGCCGGTGGCGGCGCCGTCCGAGCCCGAAGCGGCGTCCGAGCCGGCGCCCGCGGTCGCCCCGCCGGTGCTCGACGAGCCCGCCGCCGCGCCGCCCGGGCGCCGCTGGCTGTGGGGGCTCGCCGGCCTCGCCGCGGCCCTCGCCCTGGTCTCCTGGGCGGTCTCCCGCCGCCGCCGGACGGCGGCCGCGGCGGCCGCGGCGGCCGCGGCGCCCGACGAGCCGGAGGACGAGCCGGAGATCGTGGAGGCCCCGGCGAGCCGGCTGCCGCCGGCCCGCCTGATGACCCGGGCCCGGATCCGCGGACTGCGCTTCGTCGTCGTCCGCGGCAGCCGGCCGGGACGCCAGTACCGGCTGATGCTCCAGGACCGCGCGGTCGTCGGCTCGCGCTCGAGCTGCGACTGCGTCCTGGCCGACGAGCCCAACATCGCGCCGACCCAGTTCGAGCTGACCCAGGACATCGGCCAGATCTACATTCGCAACCTCTCCGACGACTACCCGACGCTGCTCGACGGCCTGCCGATCGGCGACCACCAAGTGCTCAAGAGCGACGACCTGATCGGCACCCGCGAGGTCATCCTGCGGGTGGTGCTGGACTAGCCCGACAGGCCGCTCAGTCCTCCGGGTAGGGCGTCGCGAGCAGATCCCCGTCCCCCTGCAGGGCGAGATACGAGACGGCCGACCCCCGCTCTGGTCACGATGGACTTTGAGCGCGAACCTACCGGAGCCGGTGGCGCCCCGCAACACGCCGCGAGACTGGAGGCCGGCCCATTCCTACGGGGGGCGGGCGCACCGGCGACGGCGCGCCCGGAACGGCGACTCGCTCCGGCGCGCTAGTGGAAGTCGGTGGCGAGCGCGCCGTCTTCGGCGACCCGCACCCGCAGGGTGCGGGTCGCGCCGCCGGGGAGAACCCCCTCGAGCTCCACGAGCTGGGTGGGCCGGTCGGGCAGCGCCAGGTAGACGCGCAGCTCGTGCCGCCCCGCCGGCAGGCGTTCGCGGGCGTCGAAGCCCCCGCCGGTCGCCCGTCGCCGCAGGAAGCCCTGCCGCTCGACGAAGCGGAAGGCCTCGCTGAAGACCTGTCGGGTTCCGGCGTAGACGGTCACCACGCCGCGCGACCGTTGGCTCGAGAAATCGAGCTTGAGGGTGCCGAAGTCGGGCGCCAGCGCGGCTTCGGGCGGAACGATGGGCTCGACGATCGCCGCCGGCGCGGATCGGACCGGGGCCGGCTCCGCGGCCGCGGTGGGCGGCGGCGGCGCAGGCCGGCGTCTGGCCCGCTCCCGGGCCCGCGCGCGCTCGATCCCCGCCGCGAGAGCCGCGGCGTCCTCGTCGTCCGGGGCCAGCTCGAGGGCGACGGCGACGGCCGTCGCCGCCTCCTCGACCCGCCCCGTCGCGAGCGCCGCGCCGCCGCTCGCCACCAGCTCCGCGACCCGCCGCTCGAGATTCCGCCGCGCCTCCTCCGCGGCCAGCCGCCGCGCCTCGTCCCGCAGCCGGCGGATTCGGCCCGTCTCGGGAACGAGCTCCTCCGCTCTCTCGAAAAGACGCGCCGCCGCCGCCGTCTCGCCCGCCTCGAGCAGCGCCTGGCCCTCCCGCAAGAGCGCCAGGTAGTCGATCTGCCGCTGCTGCTCCTCGGTGAGCGCCGGGGGCGCCTGCGCCGCGGAGCCGGAAGAGCGCACCAGCCCGACGACCGCGAGGCCTAGACCGAGGGCGATGCCGAGGTAGACCAGCAGGGCCGAGCGCGAGCTGCCCAGCCGCACCGCCAGGAGGCGCGACGGCAGGGGCGCGAGCCGCCGCCCGAGACGGTCGAGCAGCCGGCGCGCCCGGGCGGCCGCCTGCTCGCCGGCGCCGGAGAGGCGAGAGCGCCAGCCGGGCCGCGGTTCCCCCGCCGGGGCCGGCGGCGGGACCGCCGTCGGGGTCGGGCGCTCGAGCGCGCCGGCCGCCTGCTCGGCCGGCCCGGCGGGCTCGGGGGGAGCCGACAGGGGATCGCCCGCGGCCGGCACGGTGTCGCCCATCCGCTCCTGGGCGGCGAGGATCCGCCGCAGCGCCTCGCCGATCTCTCCCGCCCGCTGGTAGCGCAGCCGCGGCTCCTTCTCCAGCGCCTTGTAGATCACCGCCTGCAGCGACGGCAGCAGGTCGGGCACCCAGGTCTCGGGCGGCGTCGGGTCTTCGGAGACGATGCGCCGGGTCAGGTCCGCGACCGTGTCGCCCCGGAAGGGAAGGTGCCGGGTGAGCAGCTCGTAGAGCACGACGCCGAGCGAATAGACGTCGCCGCGGTGGTCCGTGACGCCGCCGACGGCCCGCTCCGGCGGCAGGTAGTGGGGGGTGCCGAAGAGGGCCGGCGCCGCCTCGGACGACCCCCGCATCTCGGCCAGCTCGAAGTCGATGAGCCTGACCTCGAGCTCGCCGGTGACCAGGATGTTCGCGGGCTTGACGTCGTGATGGACGACGCCGTGGGAGTGGACGTAGTCGAGCGCCTCGGCCGCCTGGGCGACGACCGAGACCGCCAGCTCGAGGGGGATCGGGTCCGGCCGGCGGAGGATCTCGGCCAGGCTGGTCGCCTCGACCAGCTCGGCGACGAGCGAGACCCGGCCGGTCAGGGGGTCCTCGAACACCTCCAGGATGGGGACGATCCCGGGATGGGCCAGGATCTCGGCGCTGCGCGCTTCGCCGAAGAGCCGGCGCCGCATGCGGCCGAGGTCGCGGTCGTCGATCGGCGCCGAGGCGTCGAGGGTCTTTAGCGCGACCTCGCAGCCCCGCTCGCGGTCGAAGGCGCGGTAGACCGCGCCCATGGATCCGCGACCGAGCCTCTCCAGGATTTCGAATCGCTCCGGGGCCGCCGCGGCGAGGGGGTCCATGGCGTCTACTTTGGTAGCAGATCGGGGGCGCAATCGCTGTGGATTTGTCCACGGCAGCGCCCGCCGCGAAGGCCGCGGCGACCCGCCGGCGGCGCCGGCGCGCCGTCGGATCAGCCCGGGAGCCGGGCGATCAGGTCCCGGTCGAGCTCCGCCAGCAGGCGGCGGTTCTCCCGCCAGCGGGGCTCCAGCCGGACGTGCAGGTCCAGGTAGACGCGGCGGCCGAGAAAGCGCTCGAGGTCGCGGCGGGCCTCGGTGCCCAGGCGCTTGATCTGGGCGCCGCGCTGGCCGACCAGGATCTTGCGCTGGCCCGGGCGCTCGACGAGGATCGCCGCGTGGATGCGCACCAGGTCGCGCTCCGGGACCTCTTCCCAGCTCTCCAGCACCACCGCGGTCGTGAACGGCAGCTCGTCCCGCGTCGCCGCCAGCACCTTCTCGCGAATCCTCTCCGCCACCAGGAAGCGCTCGGGGTGGATCGTCAGCAGCTCGGGGTCGTAGAGCGGCTCGCCCTCGGGCAGGCGCTGCCAGAGAAGGTCGAGCAGCACGTCGCAGTTCTCGCCGGTCTTGGCGGAGAGCGGCACGATCTCCTCGAAGACGCCGGTCGCGGCGTACTTCTCGATCCGCGGCAGCAGGGTCGGCTTGCGCACCCGGTCCACCTTGTTGAGGGCCAGCAGCCGCGGCGATTCGACGCGCGACAGGAGATCGAGGACGTACGCGTCGCCCGAGCCCATCGCCTCGGCGGCGTCGACCAGCAGGCAGACGACGTCCGCCTCGTCCAGGGCCTCCGTCGCCCGCTGCATCATCTGGCGGTTGAGGTGATGGAGCGGGCGGTGGATCCCGGGAGTGTCGAAGAACACCATCTGGCCGCGCCCCTCGGTCAGGATGCCGACCAGCCGGTGACGGGTCGTCTGCGGCTTGTCGGAGACGATCGCCACCTTCTCGGCGAGGAACCGGTTCATCAGGGTGGACTTGCCGGCGTTGGGCCGGCCCACCAGAGCCACCGTGCCCGCTCGCGGGCTAGACACGGGGGCTCCCCCCGAGCGGTCCCACCACGACGGTCTGGATCCGCCGCTCCTCGACCCTCTCGACAGTGAAGCGCAGCCCGCGGCCCTCGATCGTCGAGCCCTCCTCCGGCACCGAGCCGAGCATGCCGAAGATCAGCCCGCCCACCGTGTCGTAGGGCTCGTCCCGGGTGTCGATGCCGAACAGCTCGCCGAGCAGCTTGAGCTCCGCGGCGCCGTCGATGCGCCACCTTCCGTCCGCGAGGCGCTCGCTCTCGCGGACGACCTCCTCGTGCTCGTCGCCGATCTCGCCGACGATCTCCTCGAGCAGGTCCTCCACCGTGACCAGCCCGGCGGTCCCCCCGTACTCGTCCACCACGATGGCCATCTGCTGGCGGCCGGCCTGGAGCTCGCGCAGCAGCTCGTCGAGCCGCTTGCTCTGGGGCACGAAGAACGGCGTCATCACCAGTTCGGCGGCGGCGGCCGGCGCCGCCGCGCGCAGGCCGCCGAGGAGGTCGCGGATGTGCAGCACGCCGACGATCTGGTCCACCGACTCCCGGAACAGCGGCAGCCGCGAGTGCTTCGAATCGAGGAAGAGGCGCGCCAGCGTCTCGAGGTCGCTGTCCACCGGGGCGCTGACCATGTCGGTACGCGGCGTCATCACCGTCTTCACCTGGGCGTCGCCGAAGTCGATCACCCGCAGGAACATGTCCTCCTCGCCCGGCTCGATGATGCCCTCGCGGGCGCCGACGTCCAGAAACGCCTCGATCTCCTCCTCCGAGGCCTCGTCCAGCTCCCCGACGTCGCGCGGCGCGATCGCCGACTGCGGCACCACCGCCGCCAGCGGCACGACGAGCGGCGTCAGCAGCACGTCGGCCGCCCGGTAGGCCCAGGTGAGCCGCCGCAGGGCCGCCTCGGAGCGGCGCACCACCAGCAGCCGGTTGAAGGTCTCGGCCGCCGCCAGGATCGCCAGGGTGGCGGCCAGCGCCAGTCCGACCCGCGTCGCGGCGCCGCCCGCGGGCAGCAGCTGCGTCGCCACCCCGAGCAGCGCCGCGAACACCACGACCGGAGCGGCCCGCGCGATGAGGCTCAGGGCGTAGCGGAAGACCTCGAAGCGGGTCGCCTCGTCGAAGAGCGCGCGCAGCCGGCCGCCCGACTCTTCGGCCCAGTGGCGCAGCCGGATGGGGCCGCTGCGCTCGAGCAGCGCCGACAGCACGATGCCCAGCGCCGCCGCGGCGACGAGCAGCACGACCCCGATCGCCAGCAGCCAGGAGAGCCCGGCGCCCTCAGCCATCCCGCTCCACCCAGCGGGCGCGGAGGCGGCGCTCGAGCGCCTCCATCTCCCCCCGGTCGCTCTCGTGGTCGTGCCCGAGGCAGTGCAGCAGCCCGTGCAGGAGGAGCGCCCGCAGTTCGCGCCCGACCGGGTGCCCGCGCTCCGCCGCCTGCCGCCGCGCCTGCGGCACCGACACCGCGATGTCGCCCAGGTGCCGCCCCTCCCGGGTGGCGCCGCCGGGAAAGGAGAGCACGTCCGTCGTGCGGTCGCGGCCGCGAAACTCGCGGTTGAGCCCCCGCATCGCCCGATCGCCGGCGAAGCGGACGCCGAGGCTCGCGGCGGCGGGGGCCAGCGAAGCCACCAGCCGCTCGATCCACGGGCGCAGCTCCCGCGCCCGCGCTTCGGGGTAGCGGTTCGGGTTGAGCAGGACGATCTCGGCGCGCTCGCCCGCCATCACTTCGACGAGTCGGCCGGCGCCCGCAGCCTCTGCCCCTCCGGCGCCCGCCCGTTGCGCTCGTGGCGGTCGTAGGCGGTGATGATCTTCTGCACCAGGGGATGGCGGACGACGTCGCGCTCGCTGAAGTGGATGAACTTGATGCCTTCGACCGCGGCCAGCACCGACTCCGCCTCCCGCAGGCCGGAGGTCTTGCCGGGCGGCAGGTCCACCTGGGTGACGTCGCCGTTGACGACCGCCTTGGAGTTGAATCCGATGCGGGTCAGGAACATCTTCATCTGCTCGGTGGTCGTGTTCTGCGCCTCGTCCAGGATGACGAAGCTGTCGTTCAGCGTGCGGCCGCGCATGAAGGCGATCGGCGCCACCTCGATCGTGCCGCGGTCGAGCATCCTCCCCACCTTCTCGAAGCCGATGATGTCGTAGAGCGCGTCGTAGAGCGGCCGCAGGTAGGGGTTGACCTTCTCGGCCAGGTCGCCGGGCAGGAAGCCGAGCTTCTCGCCGGCCTCGACCGCG
>JBFJMD010000020.1:0-14101 GCA_041634115.1 Thermoanaerobaculia bacterium
CGGCGCCTTGTAGAGCGACAGCACCGGCCCCAGCACCTCCCAGCTGCCGAAGTGCGCGCTCAGGACGAAGACCCCGCGTCCCGGCCGCTCGGCGCGCTCGAAGAGCTCCCAGCCCTCGAACGAGAGCCGCCGGCAGATCTCGACGGCGTCGAATCGGGCCAGCGACAGGGTGTCGCAGATCGCGCCGCCGACGTTGCGGTAGCAGCGCCGGACGATCCGCTTGCGCTCGGCGGCCGAAAGCGCCGGCAGCGCCCGCGCCAGGTTCGAGGTGGCGATGCGCGGGTGCTTGAAGTCCACCAGCCGCGCCAAGTCTCCGAGCAGGGCGCCGAGCGGCCGAGCCGCGGCGAAGGGCAGCGCCCGCACGAGGCCGCGGAAGGCGGCGAAGACGAGGTACTCCAGATAGTGGCGCGGGCGCGGCCGCGCCGCGGACCTCGGGTCGCCGGTCCTGCGCTTCGTGCGCGGCCTGCGGATCTTGAGAGACCTGGGTGTGCCCGGGGTCATGCGAGCCCGCATCGCGCCGCCAGCTCGCCATCGAGCCAGGCCCAGAAGGCGGGCTCGGGCACGGCCTGGATCGGCAGCACCGCCAGCGGCGACTCCAGCCGGCCGAGGAGCTTGACGTGGTCCTTCGCCGTGGTCAGCACGCAGTGGGCGCGGGTGCGGCGGCGCGCGGTCTCGATCTTCTGCAGGCTCGACGGCGGATAGGGGTGGTGGTCGGGGAAGACGAGCGTCTCGACGACCTGGAAGCCGGAGCGCTGGAGCGCCTCGAGGACCCGGTGGGGGCGCGCGATGCCCAGCACGACGACGACGCGCGAGCCCCGCGCGAGCGGCGCGTTGCGCTCGCCGCGGGGGGGCAGGACGTCGGTGCGGCTGGTGAAGCCGCGGCCCTCGAAGCCGTGGGCGGCGAGTCCCCGCTCGAGCTCCGGACCCTCCCCTGGCCCGCCGTCCGCGAGCACGGCGGCGTGCGCCCGGGCGACGGCGGCGAGCGGCTCGCGCAGCCGGCCGGTGGGGGGCAGGCGGCCGCCGCCGAAGGGGTCCGCCGCGGGCAGCACCAGGACGTCCAGCTCGCGGGCGAGCGCGAGGTGGGAGAAGCCGTCGTCGAGCAGGAAGACCTGCGGTCCCGGGCTCAGCCGTTCGACCGCGTGGATGCCCGCCCGGTAGCGGTCGGCGGCCACCACCACGGCCACCCCCGGCAGCTCGCCGGCGAGGAGCACCGGCTCGTCCCCGGCGACCAGCGGCCCCAGCAGCGGACCCTCGCCGGTGCTCACGATCCGCACCCCGCGGCCGCGGCTGCGGTAGCCGCGCGAGAGGATCGCCACCCGCAGGCCGCGGTCGCGCAGGCGGGCGGCGATCGCCGCCACCAGCGGCGTCTTGCCGGTGCCGCCCCAGTGCAGGTTGCCGACGCTCACCACCGGCCGCGGCAGCCGCCGGGCGCGTTTCGCCCACCAGCGCCGGCGCAGCTCGTGGGCGGCGCCGTAGAGCCGCTGCCAGGGGGAGCGGGGCTGCGGGGGAACTTGGATCATCTCGGCCGATCCTCTCGCAATCGACGGCTGCCGTCGCCGGCTCAGCCCGCCGCCGGCGAGACGCCGTCGAGGACCGGCGCCAGCAGCGCCAGGGTGCGGGCGAGGGCGCCGCGGTTGGCCTCCACGATCGCGGCGCCCGCCGCTCCCACGCGCGCTGCCGCGGCGGGGTCGGCGAGCCAGCTCTCCCAGGCCCGGCCGAGCGCCCGCGCGTCCTCCACCCGCCGCCAGGCCCCGGCGCGGTCGAACAGCTCGGCCATCTCCCGGAAGTTCTCCATCGAGGGCCCGACCGCTACCGGCACGCCGAAGCGGGCCGCCTCCAGTGGATTGTGACCGCCGGTCGGCACCAGTGTACCGCCGATGAATGCGGCGGCGGCGAGGCGGTAGAGGCCGGAGAGCTCGCCCAGGCTGTCGAGCAGCACGGCGTCGGGACGTCCGGACTCGGGCAGCGCGCTGCGGCGCGCCGTGGCCAGACCGGCGGCGCGCAGCAGCCCCGCCACCTCGTCGAAGCGCTCCGGATGCCGCGGCGCGATGACGGCGAGCGCCCGCTCGCCGCCCCCGAGCCTTCTCAGGGCCTCGATCACCGCCCCCTCCTCGCCGGCCATAGTCGATCCGGCGACGAGGATCGGGCGGCCGTCCGCCAGCGCGGCGAGCTGGCGCTCGAGGTCCGGCCGCGGCTCCGGCTCGGCGGTGTCGTACTTGAGGTTGCCGGTCACCGCGATCCGCGTTGCGGGGATGCCGAGCTCCAGCAGCCGCTCGCGGTCGGCCGAGGTCTGGACCGAAAAGACGTCGACGCGGCGGAACAGCCTCCGCGCGAGAGGCCGCAGCCGCAGCAGCCGCGGGAAGGTGCGGTCGCTCACCCGGCCGTTGACCACCACCACCGGCAGGCCCGCGCGCTTGGCCCGCTCGAGCACCAGCGGCCACAGGTCCCCCTCGGCCAGCACGAGCGCCCGCGGCCGGAAGCGCCGGAAGAAGCGGCCGACGGCGAAGCCGAGGTCGAAGGGCAGGTAGCAGACGGCGGCGCGCCCGGCCAGCTCCGCGCGCGCACGGGCCTGGCCGGTCGGGGTGATCGTGGTGACGACGAGGGGCAGGTCGGCGGGCAGGGCGCGGGCCAGCGTCGCCGCCACCGCCACCTCGCCGACCGACACCGCGTGGATCCACAGCGGCCGCTCCCCGGAGGCCTCTTCGCGGCAGCGGCCGAGGCGCCCGGGCAGCGACTCCAGGTAGTGCCGGCCGCGGCGGGCGAGGAGAAAGGGCCCGGCGACGGTGAGCGCGAGCGCGGTCGCGAGCTGGTAGAGAATCCACATCGTCCGTCGTGCCCGGGTCGCGGGCCTCGCGGCCCGGGCCGCGACCTCTCCTCGCCGAATCCTGCCGATGAGAGCAGTATAATCGCTCGATTGCAGAGCCGCCGGAGCGCGCCGCGACGGCGTCTGACGTCTCGCGACTAGACGCGCTGCGGCGCGAGCCCGTAGAAGAGTCCGAAGGAGTCTTTTTGCGCTTCGACCGCGATCTCACCGCCCGCCCCCGCCCCCGCTCCCGTGCGGCCGATGACCGGGAGCTGCTCGAGGCGCTGCGGCGCGACGGCGACCGGCGCGCCTTCGACGCGCTCATGGAGCGCAAGACGGCACCGCTCCTGGCGGCCGTCCGCCGGATGGTCGGCGATCGCGAGGAGGCGCGCGACATCGTGCAGCTCACCTTCCTCCGGGTCTGGGAGAACCGCGAGAAGTACGACAGCCGCTACAGCCCCAACACCTGGCTCTACCGGATCGCGACCAACCTGGCGATCGACTTCCTGCGCTCGCGGAGCAGCCGCGACCGCGGCACCGAGCCGGTCCGTCGCCACCTCTACCGGGTGGTCGAGGGGCGGCGCCGGGTGGATCTCGCCAACCTCGAGCGGCGGGAGGTGGAGCGGATCCTGCGGCAGCTCGCGGCGGGGCTGACCGAGCGCCAGCGGATGGCGTTCCTGCTGCGCGAGGTCGAGGAGCTGTCCACGAGGGAGGTCGCCGAGATCCTCGGCTGCCGCGAATCCACCGTCCGCAACCACCTGTTCACCGCCCGCGGCCACCTGCGCCGCGAGCTGGCCCGCCGCTACCCGGAGTACGTGCGCGGTCTCGCGCCGGAGGCGGAGGAGCCGCGATGAGCTGCCCCGACTGGCGGGCGCTCGTGGCCCATCGGTGGGCGCGCGACGCCGAGCCGCCGCCGGAGTGGGCGGCCGCCCTCGCGCACCTCGAGGAGTGCGACGGCTGCCGGCGCGCGGCGCTCGCCCTGGACCCGTCGCTGGTCTTCTCGCGGCTGGCGGGCGCCGGCTCCGATCGCTCGGAACGCTCGGAACGCTCCGTCCACGACGAGGCGCGCGAGATCGCGGCCGGCGTCAGGACGCTCGTCCGGGCGCGCGAGGCGGAGCGGACGCTCGGCCGCTCGTCCCGCCCCGCGGCGCGGCGCGCCGGCCTGGCGGCCGCCGCGCTGGCGCTGGGCGCCGCCCTCTTCCTGACCACCCACGCGTCGCGCCATGCCGGAGCGCCGGCGGCCCCGGCCCGCGGCCCGTTCGTCGCCGGCGCGCCGGCCCTCGACGAGGTGGCTCCCCCGAGCGCCGAAGCGGCGTCGCCGGCGCTGGTCGACGCCCTGGACCGGCCGCAGGCGCGCATCTACCAGCTCGGTCAGGACGACCTCTCGGTGGTGATGATCGTCGACGAGTCGCTCGACGTGTGAAGCGGGCTCCGGTGCGCGCTTGTCGAGATCGAGACCGCTCCTGCCGCTCCCGGCGCCGTCGCCGCTCCGGCCGCTCCGGCTGCTCCGGCTGGTCTGGCTGGCCTGGCTGCTCTGGCCGCTCCCCGGGCTCGCCGCCGCCCGGCAGCAGCCGGCCGCGCCCGCCGCGGAGCCCCTCGTGACCGAGACCTTCGTGCTGCGCCACCAGCCCGTGGCCGAGGCCGTGGGCCTCGTCTACCCGCTGCTCACCGAGCGCGGCACCGTCGAGGTCCGGCCGCGCGGCAACACCCTGGTGATCCGCGACGGCCGCTCGACCGTGGAGCGGGTCCTGCAGCTCCTCGGCGACTACGACCAGCCGGCGCAGCCGCTCGAGCTGGAGCTGCGGATCGTCAGCGCCCAGCCGCGCTCGGGGTCCGCAGAGGCGCCGTCGGGGCTGCCGGAGGAGCTGCTTGCCCGCCTGCGCGAGCTGCTGCGCTACGAGAGCTACCGCCTCGTCGCCCGGGCCGATCTGGCGACCGCCGAAGGGCGCGAGGTGCGGCGGGCGCTGGGCGCCGGCTACTTCGTTGACTTCCGGGTCGGACGGCTCGACGCCGACCGCCGGATCCGGCTGAACGGCTTTCGGATCCTGCGCGGCGCCGCCGCCGACGAGGCCAAGCCGCTGATCCACACCAATCTCAACCTGCGCCTCGACCGGCCGATGGTGCTCGGCCTGGCGCGCACCGAGTCGAGCGACCGCGCCCTCATGGTGGTGCTGAGCTGCGCGCTCGCGGCGGGCTCCGGCGAGCCGCCGGAGGAGAGGTAGCGGGATGGAGTTCGTCTGCCGGGTCGGCACCGTCGACGGCCGCGTGCTGGACCAGGTCCACCAGGCGCGCGACGAGCGCGCGCTGCGCAAGGACCTCGAGGGGCGCGGGCTCCACGTCTTCGCGGTGCGGCGCCGGGGCGTGCTGTCGCGCCTCCGCCGCCCGGCCCTGGGGGGCGGGGAGCGCCGGCTGGCGCCGCGCAAGCTGCTGATCTTCAACCAGGAGCTGGCGTCTCTCCTGCGATCGGGCCTGCCGCTGCTGCAGGGGCTCGACCTGATGTCCGAGCGCGAACGCGACCCGTTCTTCCGCGAGATGCTGGCCGAGGTCCGCGACCAGGTGCGGACGGGCCGCGACCTCTCCGACGCCTTCGCCGGCTTCGGAGACGCCGTGCCCGGCCTCTACCCGCCGACCCTGAAGGCGGGCGAGCGCAGCGGCCAGCTCGAGCAGGTGATCCGCCGCTTCGTGCGCTATCAGAAGCTGCTGATCGAGACCCGCAAGAAGGTGGTCTCGGCGCTGGTCTACCCGGCGGTCCTGATCGGCCTGTCGCTGGCGCTGATCGGGGTGATGACGATCTTCGTGGTGCCGAGGTTCACCGAGTTCTACAGCGCCCTCGGCAGCGAGCTGCCGCTGCTGACCCGCGCGACCCTGGGGCTTTCGAGCCTGATCCAGGAGTACTGGCTCCTGGGGCTGCTGCTGCTCGCCGTGGGGCTGGTCCTGGCCCAGCGCTGGCGCGCCACCGCGATGGGCGCGGTCACCATCGACCGCTGGAAGCTGGCGCTGCCGTTCCTGGGGGCGATCTTCCAGAAGCTGGCGGTGTCGGAGTTCTGCCGCTCGCTGTCGACGCTGCTCGCCGGCGGCATCCCGGTGGTGGCGGCGCTGGAGAGCTCGGTGAAGGCGGTGGGCAACGCGTGGGTCCGCGTTCGGCTGGAGCCGATCATCCGCGCGGTGCGCGAGGGCAAGGCGCTCTACGAGGCGCTCGACGAGAGCCGCGTCAGCCCGGAGGTGGCGGTGGATATGATCCGGGTCGGTGAAGCGACCGGGGCGCTCGACGAGATGCTCGCCAGCGCCTCGGATTTCCTGGACGAAGAGGTGGACACCCGCTTGCAGCGCATTCTCAGCCTGCTGGAGCCCGTGATGCTGGTGCTGATGGGCACGATCGTGGCGCTGCTGCTGATCTCCGTCTACCTGCCGCTGTTCAGCCTGCTGGGAGAGGTGAGGTCCTAGCCGGCCGGCGGCGAACGAGGTGAAGCGATGACGGTCGACGAGAGCTATCCCGCGTCCGAGGCGGTGCACGAATCCGAGGCGCGGCGGACCCAGGAGCGCCAGGAGGCGAGGGGGCTCGCCGAGCGTTTCGGGCTCGAGTTCGTCGACATGGCCCGCTTCAAGATCGACAACGATCTCTTCCGCTCGATCCCCTTCGAGCTGATGATGCGCTACGACTTCATTCCGGAGAGGCAGCTCGAGGGGAGGATGTCGATCGTGATGGCCGACCCCACCGACGTCACCAAGCTCGACGAGCTGGAGCTGCTGCTCGGCCAGCCGGTGGAGGTCAAGGTCGGCGCGCGGACGGCGATCGACGAGATCCTGCAGCGCTCGGAGAGCGCCCAGCGGGTGCTCGACGAGGCGACGGAGGACTTCCGCATCCAGCTCGTCCAGGACGACGCCGAGGGCGACGAGGTGCTGTCGATCGACCGCATCACTGCGGACAAGAGCCCCATCATCAAGCTCGTCGACTCGACGATCTTCAACGCCATCCAGCGCCGCGCGAGCGACATCCACATCGAGACCCGCGAGAGCGAGGTCATCATCAAGTACCGGATCGACGGCGTGCTCTACCTGGCGATGGAGCCGATCGACAAGCGCCACCACCAGACGGTGATCAGCCGCGTCAAGGTGATGTCGGAGCTGGACATCGCCGAGAAGCGGATCCCGCAGGACGGCCGCTTCAAGCTCCGCTTCGAGGGGCGCACGATCGACTTCCGGGTGTCGATCATGCCTTCGGTGCACGGCGAGGACGCCGTCATCCGCATCCTCGACAAGGAGTCGATGAACAAGGAGTTCAAGGAGCTGCGGCTCAACATCCTCGGCTTCGACGACGCGACGATCCGCAAGGTGCGCAAGTTCATCCGCGAGCCCTACGGCATGGTGCTGGTGACCGGGCCGACCGGCTCCGGAAAGACGACCACGCTCTACGCCTGCCTCTCCGAGATCCAGTCCTCGGAGGACAAGATCATCACCATCGAAGACCCGGTCGAGTACCAGCTCAAGGGCATCACCCAGATCCCGGTGAACGAGAAGAAGGGGCTGACGTTCGCGCGCGGACTGCGCTCGATCCTGCGCCACGACCCCGACAAGATCATGGTCGGGGAGATCCGAGACGAGGAGACGGCCCAGATCGCGGTGCAGTCGGCGCTGACCGGGCACCTGGTGTTCACGACCGTCCACGCCAACAACGTGGTCGACGTGCTGGGCCGCTTCCTCAACATGCGGGTCGATCTCTACAACTTCGTCTCGGCGCTCAACTGCGTGCTGGCGCAGCGGCTGGTGCGCAAGATCTGCGAGCATTGCCGGCGCGCGGTGAAGCCCTCCTCGCGGCTGCTCGAGGAGAGCGGCCTGAGCCGCGCCGCCAGCGAGAGCTACACCTTCTTCGAGGGCGCCGGCTGCATCGAGTGCAACGGCAGCGGCTTCCACGGCCGCACCGCGATCTCCGAGCTGCTCGACCTGTCCGACCGCATCCGCGAGCTGATCCTCGAGCGGCGGCCGGCCTCGGAGATCAAGCGCTCGGCGAAAGAAGAGGGCATGATCTTCCTGCGCGAGTCGGCGCTGGAAAAGGTCTTCCAGGGAGTCACGACGCTCCGTGAGATCAACAAGGTTACGTTCGTTGATTGAGCCGCTCCTCGGCCTGACCCCGGCGGCGGTGCCGCCGCACGTCTTCGCGATGGACGTCCGGGCGCTGCGCTACGGCTCCTTCGGGGCCACCGTGGGGGCGATCGAGCTGCGCGAGTATCAGCGCCAGGAGCTCCCCGCGGAGACCTTCAACGAGGGTCCGCTGGGCGGCTCGCTGCGCGAGGCGTCGGCCTTCAAGGACCTCCTGCGCCGGCTCCTCGACCGCATCTCGGCGCCGGTGCGGGAGGCCTCCCTGGTGCTTCCCGACAACTGGCTGCGGGTCTCGTTCACCGAGGTCGGCGAGCTGCCGCGCAAGGCCGCGGCGCGCGACGAGGTCCTGCGCTGGAAGCTGCGGCGGCTGGTGCCCTACCGGGTGGAGGACCTGCGGCTCACCGCCCGCGAAGTGGCGCCGCTCGCCGGCCAGGAGGAGCCGCGCCGGGTCATGCTGGGCTTCGCCGCCGAGCAGCTCCTGGCGCAGATCGAGAGCGCCTTCGCCGAGCACGGGGTGCGGCTGGGGCAGATCTCCAACGAGAGCCTGTCGCTCCTGCCGGGGCTGCGCGCGGTGCTGGACCCCGCCGAATGGGCGGCGGTGGTGCGGGTCGCCGAGAGCGCCTACGCGGTCGTCGTCACCCGCCGCGGCGAGCCGGCGATCCACCGTTACAAGAGGCTCGACGGCGGCATGCCGGCGTCCGCGCGGGAGCGGATCGTGCTCCAGGACATGCGGCTCACCCGCCGGTTCCTCGAAGAGCAGGCCGAGGCCGGAGGGTTGCGCCGCATCGTGCTGGTGAGCCCGGACGACTCCGACGAGGTCTGGCGGGATTGGCTCGAGGAGGCCTTCGAAGCGCCGGTCTCCTCGCTCCTCGACGGCTGGGCGTTTCACGGGCAGCACGCCCCCGGCGTGACGGTGGACGAGATCGCGCCGATGTTCGGGGCGGCCTGCCGGGAGGTGAAGTGAGCGGCCGCGAGATCAACCTGGCGCGCCGGCCGTTCCTCAACGACCGGCCGGTGCGGCGCATCTCGCTGCTGCTGTGGATCGCGGGCGGCGCGCTGGCGCTGGCCAACGCCCTCGTCTACACCCAGTACTTCTCCGGCGGCACCCTCACCCGCGACCAGCAGCTCGAGGTGCGGCAGGCGATCGAGCTGGAGGAGGAGCGGATCGCCGATCTCCAGGAGGCTCTCGACGGCCTCGGGCTGGCGCGCCAGAACGAGAAGGCGCGCTTCTACAATCAGCTCATCAAGCAGCGCACGTTCTCCTGGAGCCGGCTGTTCGACGACCTGGCGGCGACGCTCCCCGAAGACGTGCGGCTGGCGGCCCTGACGCCGCGCTTCCAGTCGTCCGGCGACCGCCGGCGCCAGCGCCGGGCGGAGTCGTCGCCCGATGGGGTGGTGCTCCAGGTCCGGGGCGCCGCCAAGAACGGCGAGGCGCTTCTCGCCCTGGTCGACGCGCTCTTCGAGGCGCCGGGGTTCCGGCGTCCGGACCTCTCGCAGGAGGCGGTCGAGGAGGGCCAGCTCTCCAACTTCGACCTGACCGTGATCTGGGTCCCGGCGCCCGCCGCCGCGAGCGAGGGTCCGGTCGAGGCCGCCACGCCCGCCGGCGAGGGGCCGATCGGCGGACCGGCGGAGGGACGATGAGCGCGGTCTGGCGGCAGAACCTGCGGGTCTGGGTGCCGGCGCTGGCCTTCTTCGCGCTCAACCTGACCCTGCTGTCGACCTACCGGCTGGTCCTGGTCGGTTACGCCGAGGCCCGCGAGCAGAGCTACGCGCGCAGCGCCGCGGAGCTGGAGCGGGCGCGCACGCTCCGCGCCCGGCTCGAGGGGCTGGTGGCGGCCGGTCTCGAGGAGCGGCGGGAGATCGAGGAGTTCTATTTCCAGCGGCTGGCGACCGAGCGTCAGCGCCTGACCGAAGTGATCGCCGAGGTCAAGGAGCTGGCGCGCGCCTGCGGGCTGACGCCGACGGTCATCAACTACCATCGCGATCCGATTCTCGAGTACGACCTTGCGAAGCAATCGATCGTTTTCGCGGTGACCGGCAGCTATCTCAGCCTCCGCAAGCTGGTCAACCTGCTCGAGCTGTCCGACCTCTTCCTGATCCTCGAGCAGGTCAGCCTGAGCGAGCGCGGCGGAGAGGGCGCGACGCTGCGCATCAACCTGCAGATCGCGGCGGTCTTCGCCGCGCCCGAGGCTCCCGGCGCGGCCGCCGGCGCTCCGGTCGAGAGGGCGGGAGGGTGAGCAGGAAGGCCCGCCAGCTCGCCCTACTCGGCGTGCTCCTGATCGTCTTCTTCTTCGTCGTGACCCGGCAGCTCGGCACCGAGCCGGACGCCGCCGCCGCGCTCGCCGCGGTGGCCGGCGGCGGCGGCGAGAAGTCGCCCGAGAGCGAGCTCCTGCCCCGCGTCGTCGACCTCGAGCTGGCCGCGCTCGAGCTCAAGCCGGGCCAGTTCAGCCCCGGCCGCGATCCCTTCCGGTTCCAGGCGCGGCCGGCGCCGCCGCCGCCGCCCAGGCCCGAGCCGCGGCCGCGGCCGCAGCCGCAGGCGGCGACCCCGCCGCCGTCGCCGTCGCCGCCGCGGCCCCGCCCACCGGCGATCGACTTCGTCTATCTGGGGAGCTTCGGCCCCAAGGAGAGCCGGATCGCGGTGTTCTGGGACCAGAGCGACATCTACAATGCCGGGGTGGGGCAGGTGCTCAAGGAGAAGTTCGTCGTCCGCGGCATCGGCTTCGAGTCGGCGGACGTCGGCTTCGTGGAGTTTCCCCAGGAGCCCACGCGCAGACTGGCGGCGGGAGGGTAGTCTTGCGAGGCAGGAACGGAGGGACACTCACAATGGGCGAGCGGCTGACGCGGCTCCTGACCATCGGACTCCTGATCGGGCTCGTGGCCTGCGCGGGTCATCGCGGCTACCGGCAAGCCAAGATCGCGGAGCAGTTCGGCAACTGGGACGAGGCCGTCCTCCAGTACCTGAAGCTGGTCGACGAGTTCCCGCACAACATCCCCTACCGCACGGGGCTGCTGCGGGCGAAGATCAAGGCCTCGCAGGTGCACTTCGAAAAGGCGAAGAAGCTCCAGGACGCGGGCGCCCACGAGCGCGCGCTGTACGAGTACGAGCAGGCGGTGCAGCTCGACCCCACGAACCAGTACGCGCAGGTCGAGTACGCCAAGCTGCGCGAGGCGGTGGCGTCGGCCGACCGCGGCATTCCCAGCGACCAGACCCTGGAGGAGCTCAAGGCCAAGAACCGGGGCACCCGGCCGCAGCCGCCGGTGCTCAACCCGCGCTCGCGCGAGCCGATCTCGCTCGACTTCCCGAAGCCGGTCTCGGTCTTCAACATCTACCGGGCGCTGGGCAAGGCCTTCGGCATCAACATCCTCTTCGACCCCAAGCTGCGCGACCAGCAGATCGCGATCGAGCTCCAGGACGTCGTCGCCCAGGACGCGCTCGAGATCCTCATGCGCACGGCGAACCACTTCTACAAGGTGCTCGACGAGCACACCCTCATCGTTGCCGAGGACAATCCGCAGAACCGGCGCAACTACGAGGACCTGGTGATCCAGACCTTCTTCCTGTCGAACGCCGAGGTCAAGGACGTGATGACGATGCTGCGCAGCCTGGTCGGGGCCAAGAACGTGGCGGCCAACGACCAGCTCAACGCCATCGTGCTGCGCGACACCGCGGACAAGGTCAAGGTGGCCGAGCGCATCATCGCCACCAACGACAAGTCGCGGGGCGAGGTGGTGATCGACGTCGAGCTGCTGCAGATCAACACCAGCAAGCTGCGCGAGCTGGGGGTCAGCCTGGACCAGTACCGGGTGACCCAGACCCTGGATCCGAACCCGATCCGCGCCTCCGACCTCGAGTTCATCAACCAGGGCAACTGGATTCTCAGCCTGCCGTCGTTCGTCTACGACTTCGTCAAGAACAGCTCCGAGGCGCAGCTGCTGGCGAGCCCGCAGGTGCGGATCAGCGACGGCGAGCAGGCGACCCTCCACATCGGCGACCGGGTGCCGATCCCGGTGACCACCTTCAACACCGCCCAGACGCTGGGCAGCAACATCGTCCCCATCACCTCGTTCCAGTACCAGGACGTCGGCATCCGCCTCGACCTCGAGCCGCGGATCCACCACAACAAGGAGATCTCGCTCAAGCTGACGGTCGAGGTGAGCAACCTCTCGGGCTTCGTCGAGGGCACCCTGGGGCAGCGGCAGCCGATCATCGGCACCCGCACGATCGAGTCGACCATCCGGCTGAAGAACGGCGAGACCAACTTCCTGGCGGGCCTCATCCGCAGCGACGAGACCAACCGGGACACCGGCGTGCCGGGGCTCTCCGAGGTCCCGATCCTCGGCCGCCTGTTCGCGCGCAAGAGCACCGACAATCAGCGCACCGACCTGGTGCTGACGATGACCCCGCACATCGTGCGCACGCCCGACATCACGGAGGAGGACCTGCTGCCGATCTGGGTCGGGACCGAGGCCAACATCACCTTCCGCGGCGGCAGCCCGCGGGTCGAGTCCGAGGTCGAGGGGCCGTTCGACGAGGGCGAGGACTCCGGCGCCGCCCGCATCCGCGAGATGATCCGGCGCCGGCTGCAGAACCTGCCGCGCGGACTGCGCGACGCCGCGGAGGGGGAAGAGGACGAGGAGGTGCCGCCGGGGATCGAGCTGGTGCCGGCGGCGCCGCCGCGGGACCTGTTCCAGCAGCCGACCGCGCCGCCCCCCGATGAGGAGGAGGACGAAGAGCCGGAGCCGCGCTCGCTGATCATCCTGCCGCCGGAGAGCCAGCCGTTCCTGCTCGAGGAGCCGCTCCCCGGGGAGGAGGGCGGGATGCCGGGGTCCGGGACGGCGCTCGGCGAGGTGGAGCCGTTGACGGTGATGGCGGCCGTGGGCGCGCTGCCGGCGGCGCCGCAGACCTCCGGGGTCGAGATGTCGCTGCTGGCGGAGGCGGGCGCCGTCGAGGTCGGCACGGTCTTCACGGTGCGGCTGGTGGTCGAGGCCGGCAAGCCGGTCTCCCACCTGCCGATCACCCTGGCGTGGGATCCGCAGCGACTGGAGCTCGACGGGGTCCGGCGGGGCGGCTTTCTCGGCGCCGAGTCGGAGGCCCGGGTGCTGACCGACTCCGGCCGCCCCGGGAGGCTGATCGTCGGCGCCAGCCGGCTCGGCGAGGCGCCCGGCGTCGCGGGCGGGGGCGTCGTGGCCGAGCTCGACTTCCGGGCCGTGGAGCCGGGCGACGCCTGGGTGCGCTTCGAGCGCGCCAAGGCGCTGTCCGCCGGGCTGGAGGGGGTGGGGCCGGTGATCACCCGGCCGCTGAGGCTCGAGGTCGTGCGACCCGGCGAGCTGCCGCGGCAGCCCGAAGGGGCCCGGCAGGGCGGGGACGGAGACGGGGACGGAGATGGCCCGACGCGCGACCGCTAGCCGCCTCCCGGCCGGCTTCACCATGGCCGAGCTGGTCACGGTCTGCGCCATCCTGGCGGTGCTCGCCGGGGTGGCGCTGCCGGTCGCCAAGTTCACCACCAAGCGCACCAAGGAGGCGGCGCTCGGCCAGGCGCTGCGGGAGATGCGCAACGCCATCGACGAGTTCAAGCGCTACAGCGACGCCGGCCTGATTCCCGTCGACCTCGGCACCGACGGCTACCCGGGCGAGCTGGAGATCCTGGTGGAGGGAGTGGAGATCGTCGGACAGATCTCGAAGCGGGTGAAGTTCCTGCGCCGGATCCCGATCGATCCGATGACCGGGGAGGTCGAATGGGGGCTGCGCAGCTACCAGGACGAGCCCGACGCCGACAGTTGGGGGGGCGAGAACGTCTACGACGTCTATTCGCTCAGCGAGGGCGTCGGCATGAACGGGGTGCCGTACTCGGAATGGTGAGGCGGCGGCGCGTGGCGCGCGGGCGGTCCGGGGCGTCGGGCTTCACCCTGCTCGAGCTGATCATCGTGGTGGCGATCGTCGGCATCCTGGCGGGGATCGCCATGCCGCGCTTGAAGGACGTGCCTCGCCGCGCCTCCGAGGCCGCGCTCAAGACCGACCTGCACACCTTCCGCGACGTGATCGACCAGTACCACGCCGACAAGGGGCACTACCCGCCGAGCCTTGACGCGCTGGTGGAGGACGGCTACCTGCGGGCGATCCCGCGCGACCCGATCACCCGACGCATCGACACCTGGGTGGTGGAGCTGGAGGAGATCGATCCCGACGCGGCGCCGGCCGAG
>JBFJMD010000021.1:0-13649 GCA_041634115.1 Thermoanaerobaculia bacterium
CGGCGGCCTCTGGGGTCCCTGGGGGTCGTCCAGTGTCTTGATCGAAGAGTCCACTTCGGCCCCGCCGGCGCTCCGGGTTCCGGGGTGGCCCTCCCGGGGGCCGGCGCGAGCCAGTCGGACTTTGGCGGGGGGCTCGCGCCGGCCCCCGGGAGGGCCACCCCGGAACCCGGAGCGCCGGCGGGGCCGAAGTGGACTCTTCGATCAAGACACTGGACGACCCCCAGGGACCCCAGAGGCCGCCGCGCGCGGCGCGCGGGGGGGAAGGGCGGGATCAGTCGGGGCGGCCGACCAGGACGAACGGCGCCCAGTGGTAGGGGTGGGAGTAGCTCCCCCGCACCTCGAGCATTGCGCTGCGCAGCGCCGCGGCGGGGGAGGACCCGCCCTGCAGGAGGCGATAGAAGGAGCGCATGAAGCTGGCGGTGCTGGCGTCGTTGACGTCCCACAGCGTCACCAGCACCGCCTGCGCGCCGGCGTAGAGCAGGCCGCGGGAGAGGCCCACGATCTCGTCGGCCCCGACGACCACGTTGAGGCCGGTGCCGCAGCCGCTCAGGACGACCAGGTCGGCGTTCAGCTTCAGGCTGTAGAGATCGAACAGGCTGAGCCAGGAAGTGCCGAGCTGGATGGCCGAGAACATCGGGTTGTCGCGCCGGAAGACCCCGTGGGTGGCAATGTGGAGGATGCTGCAGCTCTCCCCCATCCGCCGCAGGTTCTCTTCGTTCGCCTCCTCGTTGACCAGCAGCTTCGAGGTGCGCAGGACCTCGGCCACCGTCTTGACCTCGTCGCCGATCAGCGGCGTGAGCGAGTCGTCCACCCCCATCACGAGGGCGGTGCCGTCCGGCTGGTTGCGTTTCTTGCGGCAGAGGTAATAGACGCTGGCGCTGGGCGCGAAGGAGACGGAGAAGCGGTCGATCAGATGCCGCTCGCCGTCGTACAGGGCCTGGAACGGCACGTTGTGGAGGAAGTCGTGCGGCACGATCGTCAGGTGCTCGCATTCGAGGCGGTGAGCGACCGGGGCGACCAGCTCGTCGTAGAGCAGCTGCAGATGGTGGCGCGTCGCGTCCTCGACGAGGTCCTTGAACTCCTCGACGTAGTCGTCTCCCAGCAGGAACTTGGAGAGCTGGAACTGGAGCAGGCGGTGCAGCTCCCGGGCCCGCGAGACGACGGTGACCGGGACGACCTCCAGCGTCTCGCGCCCGACCAGATAGCAGTAGACGATGCCGCGGGCGATGTAGTACTCCAGCAGCAGGCTGTCGTCCGGAATCACCGCCCGGATGGAGTCCAGGTCGACGATCGACGCGTCCTGGAGCGAGCTGAACTCCTGGTCGGTGGCTTGCAGCTCTCGCAGCGTGCGCAGCAGGTGCTCCTCCCGCTGCCGGCTCTCGCGGCGCAGGGCCTCGACCTGCTCGCGGGTCCTCTCGTCGGCGCTCATCTGCCGCAGGTCGATCTGCCGGTAGTACCAGTTCAGCTCCTCCCGGAGGCTGCGGATCTGGTCCACCAGGGTGCTCCGCGTGCCGGTCTTGGCGGGCAGGGCGTGGGCGCGGAACGCCATGAGGTCGGCGAGGCTGCGCGACTTGGCCTTCTCGATGAACGAGAGGGCGGTCATCAGGTCGTCCTCCGACGGGTCGGAGCGCAGGATGAGCGAGACGAGGTTCTCGTAGACCACCAGCTTGTCTTCGAGGAAGGTGATCTTGAGCTCCTCGGTCTGTAGATGGCTGCGGAGCCGCTCCAGCCGAACGTGCGATTCGCGGTAGGCGGCGAGGGCCGCATCGAGGTCGCCGGAGGCCTCCTCGACCTGGCCGAGCACGAAGTAGGCCTGGTGCTCGAGCGCCGGCACCGCCAGCGGAGCCAGGATGGCGAGTGCCCGCTGGCACTTCTCCCGCGCCTCCGCCACCTGGTAGTTCTCGAGCTCGATGCGGGCGAGCAGCGTCTCGCACAGCGCCATCTTGGTCGGGAAGGTGGTCTCGGTGAAGGCCTCCAGGGCGCGCCCGGCGAAGCTCGCGGCTTCGACGAAGCGGCCCTCTCCGAAGTAGACCAGCGCCTGATAGAGGTCGATCTGGGCCGGCCAGACCTGGTTCCTCTCGAGCTCGAAGATGCTGCGGGCGCGCCCCAGCAGCTCGAGGGCCAGGAACTCCTTGCCCTGCCGGCTGACGGCGATGGCGAGGATGGTCAGGCCTTTCGCCGCTTCGTAGTTCATGCCGAGGCGATCGAACTTGTCGTAGGCCGACTGCCCCAGCTCGGCGGCCTCGGCCACCAGGTTGAGCTCGAGGAAGATCTCGGCCAGGTCGAGGTCGCACAGCGCCAGGTGCTCTTCGTCGTTGAGCCGCTCGCACTCGCGGCGGGTGGTCTGGTAGAGGTGGATCGCCCGCGTGTACTCGCCGCGCAGAAAGTAGAGATAGGCGATGTTGTACTCGTTCTCGAGGGCGAGCAGCGGCATGTCGTGGGCCCGGCACACCTCGCGCGCCTCTTCGTAGGAGCTTCTCGCCCCCGCGAAGTCGTTCAGGCTGATCTGGCAGACCGCCATCGTGCGCAGGCAGACGGCGAGGTCCTGGGGGGCGCCGATCTCCAGGAACTCGGCGTAGGCCTTCTTGTAGCGCTGCAGGGCCTCGTCCCAGCGGTCCTGGCGATAGAGGATGTTCGCCGTGTTGAGGTCCAGCCGCGCCAGGTGGAGCCGGTCGCCCGAGGCCTCGAACACCCTCTTGGCGCGGTCGGCCCATTCGTAGGCCCGCGCGTAGCGGCCCAGGTAGATCAGGTTGTGGATCGCGCTGCTGCGGGTGATCGCCGCCTGCTGCTCGTCGCCGAGGCGCTCGAAGCGGTTCAAGGCCGCCTCGTAGGCGACCATGGCGCCGCGGTAGTCCCCCTTGCGGTGGAGGACGTTGGCCAGCACCCGCTGGCTGTGGCCGTGGCCGGACTCGTCGCCGACCCGGTCGGCCAGGACCCGCGCCGAGGTCGCCAGCCGCAGGGCCTTGTCGAGGTCGATCCGCACCATCCGTCCCACCTCGGCGCACAGCTCGCGCACCACCGCGCTCTCCGCGAGATCGGGGTGGCCGTCCAGGAATCGGCGCCGCGACTCCTCGTCCGGGATCTCCGCGAGGTCCCGAAGCAGGCGCTGCCGCGAGCGGCCGGGATCGGCTTCGGAGCTCATAGGGCCTGTTTGGAGGCGAGGATCTTGTGGAGCTTCTTGAGGCAGCGGCCGCGAATGAAGCCGATCGAGCCGACCGCCAGATCGAGGCGCTTCGCCACCTCGCGGTAGGGCAGCGGCGGCTGAGTATAGAAAAGCAGGCGGATCAGCTCCTGGCACCGCGGCGGCAGCTCGGCGACCGCCCGTTGGACGAGCAGCTGCGTCTCCCGCGCGGTGACGTCGGGCGGCTCCAGGGTCGCCTGCCGGTCGAGCTCGTCCTCCTCGAAGCCGGAGCTCTCCCGGCGATTGAGGCGGTGCTGTTTCTGCCGCCAGTGATAGCACTTGTTGACGGTCACCGAGATCAGCCACGAGCGGATCGAGCCCTCTTTCTTCAGCGTCGAGAGCTTGGCGTAGACCTGCACCCAGACCGACTGGAAGAGGTCCGCGGCGTCGTCCGGGCTGATCCCCTGCTTGATCGCGATCGAGTAGACGAGGTTCTTGTACTTGTCCACGAGGGTCGACCAGGCGACCTCCTCGCCGCGCAGGCAGCCCCGGACGAGCCGGCCGTCGGACCACGCGACGACCGACTTCGGGGAGACGGCTCGATCCGCCGATTCGGAAGGGGAGGTCAACGGCTCCCCTCCGTGCCGCGGCTCGTGCCGGCTCCCGAATGGATCGATCCGTACTCGAGCACCTGACCCGTCCTCGCGCCGCCCGATTCTCGTGGCACTCGAATTCAATTCGTGCGCCGCGCCGCGATGATCGCCCTCGCCGCCGCATTGCGCGACGAGTGCGGAAGGGCGAGATTAGCAGGTGGCGGAGGATCGGGGTCGCGCGGCGCGGCCTCAGCCCGTCACAAGATAAGTTGCCGAGTACAGGGGATTTCTGACAGCGCCGCGGCGGGCGGCTCCTTCAGGCGCTCAATCGTCGGCCGCTAGCTTGCGGTCTTCGACCAGCTTCAAGAGGTCGAAGGAGCTCAGAATGCCGGCCAGGCGGTCGCCTTCGGTGACCAGCAGGTGGTGAAGGCGGTGGTTGCGCATGATCCTCGCCGCGATGTGCGCCGGCGTGTCCGCCGAGACGGTCTGGATGTTGGTGGTCATGATCCGCGAGACCGGCATCGTCGCGGCGAAGGTCTCGACCAGATCGGAGGAGGTGACGATGCCGACCGGGTGGCGGCGGTCGTCGACGATCGGGATCGCGTGGATCTCCAGCCTCAGCATGCGGTCGCGGATCTCTCCGATGGCGTCCTCGGGACCCGCCACCACGACCTCTCGGACCATGAGCTCGCCGACGTTGACTTTCATCTTCTTCTCCCGGATGGTTGCGCTTTCGCGCCCGTGGGTCGCGGGCCCTTCCAGGCTATCGGAGGCGGCGGCGGCCCGCACCGTCCCTTCGGGTGGGCCGCTAGGCGATCAGGATCTTCTGCTGGGCGAAAACGAAGAGGACGTCGTTGAGGTCGGGATGGCGGCGGAAGAGCTCGGGGCCTTTCTCCTTGAGGCGCTCGGCGGTGAAGCCGAAGATCACCAGGTCGGCGTCGCTCGAGCGCGACGCCACCAGCCGGTCGAAGTCGACGCGGTCGTCGGTGGGGATGATCCGCAGGTTCTTGCCGGTGATCGGCAGCCGCCCGCTCTCGATCATGTCGTTGAGCTTCTCGCGCTGGGCCTCGACGCCGGCGTGGGGAAAGGCGGCGAAGATGCGGATCTCCGACTTCCTCCATTCCGGGTGGCCGAGCAGGATGTAGGAGAGCAGGATCATCAGGTTCGCGTTGTGGTAGTCGTGCCAGGTGATCCAGATGTGGAGGTTCGAGCGGGTGCCGAAGAAGTGCTCGCCGTGGCGCAGCACCAGCAAGTTCATCTGGGTGGAGGAGGCCAGCTTGCAGCCGTCGTGCAGCTCCTCGAGCACCCCGCCGTCGTCGTTCTTCGACAGCTCGAAGAGGATGGAGTTGTTCTCCATGCCCGAGATCCCGGGGACCTGGAGGGTCTGGGCGAGCGCCGATCGCATGGACGGCGAGACGATCGTGTCCACGTAGATCGGGCTCTGCCGGGCGTGGGTCATCGCGATCAGCCGCTTCAGCACCGAGCGGCTCTCGCGAAACGTCTCCCCGGTGAGGTGCCCCGGGATGTAGTGCAGGTAGGTGCCGAAGCCGTAGCGGTGGCAGAGCCAGGTGAGGAACTGCAGCGGCGCGGCGCGCGAGAAGGTGCGGCCGTTGATCGCGATCACGCTCGGCCGCCACTCGTCGCCGCGGCTCTCCGAGGCGCTCTTCTGCAGCTTGATCTGCGAGTAGCGGGTCGACTGCGTCATCGCCCCCTGGAAGAGCGCGGCGAGGTCGTCGGAGCCGCCGCGCGCCGCCCGCACTCCGCGGTAGATCGCGACCATGATGACGATCGCCACGAGGGCGTAGAGCGGGTCCATCTGGAACATCAGGAAGAGGCACATGAGCGCCCCGACGAGGCTCACGTACCACTTCGAGCGGAAGCTCGGCCGGTAGCTGGGCCGGGCGGCGAAGTGCTCGAGGAAGCTGATCGCGCAGAGGGCGCCGTAGGTGACCATGAAGAACATCGAGATGATGCGGGCGACGAAGTCGACCGAGCCGCCGGCGACGGTAAAGAGCGCCAGCAGCGAAGTGACCAGGGTCGCGTTGCGCGGGTCGTTCGCCTCGCCGACGCCGCGCGCCAGAAAGCGGTTGACGAGCTTGAAGGGGACGACCCGGTCGGCCGCGAGCGCTTGCAGGGTGCGGGGCGCCACCAGGATGGAGCCGATCGCCGAAGACACCGTGGCGCAGGCGAGGCCGATGGGGATGATCGGCCCCCAGAGCGCGATCTTGCCCATCACGAGCTGGTCGGCGGCCAGCGCCTCGGGGGTCGCCGAGCCGGCGAGCTTCAGCACCACCGCGACGTAGACCACCATGCCGACCAGCGTGGCCGAGAGGATGCCGAGGGGGATCGACTTGCGCGGGTTCGCCAGGTCGCCGGAGAGGCCGACGCCCGCAGTCATGCCGGTGAAGGCCGGGAAGACGATCGCGAAGACGAGCATGAACGGGTCGGAGTCGGCGAGCACGGCGAAGAGATCGAGGCGGTCGGGCCTCATCTCCGCCGGCGCCGAGCCGATGAAGAACAGCACCAGCGAGACGCCGAGGACGGCGGCCACCACCCAGAGCGCCCGCACCCCCAGGTTGGCGCCCTTGGTGAGCACCAGCACGGCCAGCAGCACCGTCGAGGGCAGCGAGACCATTCGCGGGTCGAAGGCGAGGCCGGTGAAGGACTCGATGAGCGGCGCCAGCGGCCGGAAGGCCTCGGCGAAGGCGATCATGTAGAAGGCGACGGAGATCGCCTGCGAAAGGTAGAGCGAGATGCCGATCGCGCCGCCGATGGTGGAGCCGAAGGAGCGCGAGATGATGAAGTACTCGCCGCCGCCCTCGACGCGCCGGTTGGTGGCGATCTCGGCGATGGCCAGCGCCGTCGGCACCGTGACCAGGTGGCCGATGACGACGACCAGGATCGCCCCGATCGCGCCGACGTGGGCCACCGCGTAGCCGAAGCGCAGGAAGAGGATCGCCCCCAGGACGGTGCT
Source organism: Thermoanaerobaculia bacterium (assembly GCA_041634115.1). Classification (GTDB taxonomy): domain Bacteria; phylum Acidobacteriota; class Thermoanaerobaculia; order Multivoradales; family JAHEKO01; genus JBFJMD01. Next base: position 6,689 of record JBFJMD010000021.1, read on the forward strand.
GATGCTGGCCAGGAAGACCGGCGCCGTGCCGAAACCGTGGCCGGCGGCGCCGCCGTTCGGCTCGATCGCCCGGGGGGCGCTTGGGGGTCCGTTCGTCATCCGATCGCTCCTCGCCCGCGGCCGGGCGCTGCCGCGGCGAGCGGCCGACGCGCGAGCGGACCGGCGAAGTCTAGCCGACGATGCGGGCGAGGTGCACGAGCGCGTCCCCCCGGTAGACGAGGGGATTGTTGGTGTAGCCGATGATGAGACCGTCGAAGGTGGCCTTGACCGGTCGCTCGCGGGAGGAGAGCGACTCCGAGATCCTGCCCACGACCCGGTTTTTCTTCACCCGCTCACCGAGACTCGCCTCCAGGTGGAAGATGCCGCTGCGGCTGGCCCGCAGCCAGCGGGACTCGCTGGCCTCCACCGGCGGCGGCAGCTCGTCGAGCGGGCCGTCCCACATCTCGAGCGCCGCCAGCACCCGCAGGATGCCGCGCACCCCGACGGCGATGGCCTCCTCGTCGAAGCGCAGGGGCTCGCCGCCCTCGTAGACGAGCACGTGGACGCCGCGGCGGCGGGCGGAGTCGCGCAGCGAGCCGCGGATCCCCTTGGCCCCGTAGACGAGCGGCGCCCCGAAGGCGACGGCGATCCGCCGGGTCTCCGGGTCGGCGAGGTCGGCCCGCACCTGCGGCAGGTTGGTGCGATGGAGGGAGCCGGTGTGGAGGTCGATTCCGTACTTGCAGCGGGCGACGATCTCGCGCATGAAGAGGTTGGCCAGGCGCGCCGCGAGCGATCCGCGCGACGAGCCCGGGAAGCAGCGGTTGAGGTCGCGGCGGTCGGGCAGGTAGCGGATCTGGTGGATGAAGCCGAAGACGTTGACCATCGGCACCGCCAGGAGCGAGCCCCGCAGCCGCGCCGGGTCGATCCGCGGCAGCACCCGGCGGATGATCTCGAGGCCGTTGACCTCATCGCCGTGGATCGCCGCGTCGAGCCAGACCCGGGGTCCGGGATGGGCGCCGTTGAGCACCGCCACCGGCAGCGAGAGCCAGGTGCCGGTCGGCAGCCGCGCGACCGGGATCTCGGTGTCGACGCGGACTCCGGCGGGGATCTCGGTCTCGCCGAGGGTGATCGCCGAGCTGCCCACGCTCAGCCCGTCTCCCGGGGCAGCCGCCGCGCGACGCGGCGCTCCAGGAACTCGATCACGGTGCCCGCGACGTCGACCCCGGTCGCCTTCTCGATGCCCTCGAGCCCCGGCGAGGCGTTGACCTCGATCACCAGCGGACCGTGCGCCGAGCGCAGCATGTCGACGCCGGCCACCTGGAGGCCGAGGGTGTGGGCGGCCTTGACGGCGGTCTTGCGCTCCTCCGGCGTGAGCTTGATCTGCTTCGCCTTGCCGCCCCGGTGGAGGTTGGAGCGGAACTCGCCGGCCGCCGCCTGGCGCTTCATCGCGGCGACTACCCGGCGGCCGACCACGAAGGCGCGGATGTCGGCGCCGCCCGCCTCGCGGATGAACTGCTGGACCAGGATGTTCGCGTCGAGCTGCCGGAAGGCGGCCACCACCGACTCGGCCGCCTTCGAGGTCTCGGCCAGGACCACGCCCACGCCCTGGGTGCCCTCGAGGAGCTTGATGATCAGCGGGGCGCCGCCGACGATCTCGATCAGGCCGTCGATGTCCTTGGTCGAGTGGGCGAAGCTCGTCACCGGCATGCCGAGGCCCTCTCCCGCGAGCAGCTGCAGGGAGCGCAGCTTGTCGCGGGCCCGGGTGATGGCCTGGGAGTCGTTGGCGCTGAAGACCCCCATCACCTCGAACTGGCGCACCACCGCGCTGCCGTAGAACGTGTAGGTGGCGCCGATGCGGGGGATGATCGCGTCGAAGAGCAGCGGCTTGCCGGCGTAGAGCACCTTCGGCCGCCGCGAGGTGATGTTCATGTAGCAGCGCAGGTAGTCCACGACCACGGCCTCGTGGCCGCGATCGAGCGCCGCCTGGCGCAGGCGGGCGGTCGAATAGAGCGATCCGCGCCGAGACAGGATGCCGATCTTCAATCCGCGCCCTCCGCTCGGCGACGTCCCGCCTTCTTGCCCTTCTTGCCGGCGGCGGATTTTTTCTTCTTCTTGCGCGGGCGACCCAGGAGATAGGAGCGGCCGGGGTCGACGACGAACCGGGAGCGCATCGCCTGGCGGCCGAGCAGCATCCGGAAGCCCATGACGTCGCGCCGCACCAGGGTCACCTCGATCGGCCAGACCTCGTCCGCCAGCACGGCGAGCGTCCGGATGACCGGCCGCAGGGTGGCGCGGCCGGTCGAGGAGCGCACCCAGCGCTGGTCGATGAGCGCCGCCTCCGCGGTCACCTCGGTGTCGGAGTCGCGCTGGATCGGGTGGACCTTGAAGCGCACGCCCGGCCCTCCGTCGATCACGATCTCCTCGAGGTCGAAGGCGTGCAGGGCGGAGGAGCGGGCGCCGGTGTCGGCCTTGGCCTTGATCCTCTTGATTCCCAAGCCGGGCAGCACGAGCCACTCGCGCCAGCCGATCGTGCGCAACGGTCGGGTCTTTTTCAAGTCCGTGGCTCAGCGGTCCAGGACGAGGGTCGTCGAGCCGCCGCCGCTGGCGGCGGCCTCGGCGGCGAGATCCTCGGGTCCGCTGGTCGAGGCGCTGCCGTCGGCGTCGAGCCGGGCCACGAGGATGCCGGAAGAGGGCAGCTCGGCGCCCATCATGCTGTCCTCCGGCCCCAGCACCAGCTCGATCGGAAACGCCGCGCCGGAGATCCGCCGCACCGCGACGGGGGGGCCGCCGCCGGCCCCGCGCAGGAAGACGAAGAGGGTCGCCCCCGGCGGCGCGCTCGCCCCGGGCGCCAGCTCGATCCGCACGTCGTAGGTGTCGGCGGCGACGGCGACCGGGGCCGGGGCCGGGGAAGGCGCCGGGGGCGGCGCCGCCGCGGGCTGCGGCGCCGGCGCGGCCGCCGTCTCCGGCGCGGGCGCCGGGGCGGGACCGCCGAGGATCTCCTCCGCGGTCTTCCCGGCGCGGGTCTCCGCGAGCAGCCGCTCGAGGCCCGGGTGGCGGCCGCCGGCGGCCGCGAGCCCGCGCTCCCAGGCCGCGACCGCCCGCTCGCGATCCCCCTCCTGGAGCCGCAGGATGCCGCGGGCGATGAGGCTCGGGACGTGCTCGGGGTCGGCGGCGAGGGCGCGCCCGACGAGCTCGGCGCCGGCGTCGCGCTGACCCATCGTCAGCCGCACGATGCCCTGGATGTAGAGCGCGTCGGGGTCCTCCGGCCGGCGGCCGAGGACCTCGTCGGCCCGCTTGAAGGCCTCGAAGAACTGCCCGGAGTCGAGCATCAGGTAGGCGATCTCCTTGCGCGCGCCGAGATCGTCCGGGTCGGCCGCCAGGAGCCGCTCGAGCACCGCGATGCGGGCGCTCAGCTCGGGAGGGAGCTGGTCCGTCTCGGGGTGGGGCCGCTCCTGGGCGGTCGAGGCCGGCGCGGACATCCCCTCCTCGGGCCGCGGCGCCGCGTCGCGCAGCGCCCAGTAGACGAGGGCCCCGAGCAGCAGGAACAGTCCGGCGCCGTAGAGGAAGCCGGCGGCGAACGAGCGGCTCCCGACGGCCGGCGGCGCCGGGGCGGGAGGCGCGTCGGCCGCCGCCGCCACGGCGCGCCGTTTCTTCCCCTTCACGCCCGGCGCGCTCTTCTCGAGGCGGGCGCCGGCCCGGTCGAGGTCCCGCAGCGTCCGCGCCGCCGCCCGCTCGAGCAGCTCGCGGTCGGCCGCGCTCGCCTCGTCCCCGAGGTCGCGGAGCTTGGCGAACAGCTCGTCGCGCCGGGCCTCGAGGTCGGCGAGCTCGAGCGCCGCGGCCCCCTGCGCCGGCTCCGCAGCCGACGAGCGCCGAAGCCGCAGCGCGATGAAGACGCCGGCCGCGAGACCCACCGCCAGGACGACGGCACCGGGCACCCAGATGCTCAAGTGCCGACCTCGCGGCGCACCCGCTCCCGGTAGGCCTCCAGCTCGGGATCCTCGGCCGGCGAGGCCGCCGCGGCCCGCGGGCGCGGGCGGCGCCGGAAGTAGAGGGCGACCAGGCCGGCGCCGGCGGCGAGCGCCAGAACGGGGGCGATCCAGACCAGCAGGTTGAGCCCCTCGGGTTTCGGCGCCAGCCGGATGAACTCGCCGTACGAGCGCTCGAAGTAGGAGAGGACCTGCTCCGGGGTGTAGCCCTCCGAGAGCATCCTCCGCACTTCGCGCTTCATCGCGATCGCCGAATCGGTGGGCGAGTCGGCGACCGACAGGCCCTGGCAGACCGGGCAGCGCATCTTCGCGGCGACCTGCTCCGTCGCGCGGTCCAGCTCTTCGCCCGAGAGCGGCGTGCCGGCCGGCTCGCCGAGCAGCAGGTCCTCGACCCCGAAGCCGACCGCAGCCGGGGCCGGGTCCGCGACCGGAGCTTCGACCGGGGGCGGCGCCTCGGGCTGGGCCTGCGCGCCGGCGGCAGCCTGGGCCAGGCCGAGCGCGGCGACGAGCAGGACGGGCGTGGCGCGCACGCCGGTCATCCTCGCGCCAGCAGGCCGCCGAGGATGCGGTCGAGCTGGCCCGGGGAGACCGGCCCGGTCACCTTCTCGGCGATGACCCCCGCGGCGTCGATGAAGAAAGTCTCCGGCGCGCCGTAGACCCCGTACGCCAGCGCCACGCCGTTGTCGGGATCGAGGAGCGACGGTCCCCAGGCGCCCCGCTCGCGGAGGAACTGGCGGATCAGCTCGGGGCGGTCCTGGTAGACGACGCCCAGGAAGGTGACGCGGCCGGAGTAGCGGCGCGCCCCCGAGATCAGCACCGGGTGCTCGACGATGCAGGGCTGGCACCAGGTCGCCCAGAAGTTGATGACCACCGGGCGCCCGGCCAGGTCGCGCAGGCGCACGACCTCGCCGTCGAGGTCGCGCAGGGTGAAGGCCGGCGCCGGCTTGCCGATGAGCGGCGAGTCGATGAGGTTCGGATTGAAGCGGAACGACAGCGCCAGGAAGATCAGCAGCGGCGCCACCAGCAGGGTGCCGAAAAGGAGGACCTTGCGGTTCATGCGGCGGCGGCTTCGGGCTGCCTGGCCCCGGCCGGCGAGCGCTCGGGCACGGCGGACACGAGCACGACCGCGGTCCCCGCGACCATCACCAGCACGCCGATCCAGATCCAGACCACGGCCGGGGTGACGATCGCCCGCAGGCCGATCGTGCCGTCGTTGCCGACGTTCATGAGCGTCAGGTAGAGGTCGTGGGAGGCCGAGGTCCTCACCGCGGGAGTGCCGAGTGGCTCCCGCTGGGTGAAGTAGACGTTGAGCGAGGGCTCGAGCAGCCCCAGCGCCTTGCCGTCGCGCCGCACCCCCACCACCGCCTTGTCGATCGTGCGGTGGGGCTGGCGCTCGACCACGACCCGCTCGAAGGTCAGCCGGTAGTCGCCGACCGCCATCTCCTGACCCGGCGCCAGGGTCGCCTCGGCGCTGGTCTGGAAGCTGGCCGAGATCGCGATCGCCACGAAGGTCACGATGACCCCGAGATGGACGACGTAGGCGCCGACCAGGCGGGGAACGCGCCGCGCCGTCGAGCCCAGCGCGCTGGGCAGCGACTCGCCCCGCCGGGCGCGGCTGCGGGCCGGGCGCAGGCCCTGGTCGAAGGTGACCCAGATCGCGTAGCCGGCCAGCGCGCCGGTGAAGAGCACCTGCCACTGGAGCCCGCCCAGCAGCGCCGCGATCCCCAGCCCCACCGCCGCCGCCGGCAGCGGCCAGACGAGCGCCCGCACCAGCGATCGCCGGTCGGCCCGCCCCCAGGGCAGCGCCGGCCCCACTCCCATGAGCAGCAGGAGCCCGAGGCAGATCGGCACCGCCATGCGGTTGAAGTAGGGCTCGCCGACGCTCACCTTCACCCCCCGCACGGCCTCCGCGACGATCGGGAAGAGCGTCCCGACGAGGACCGTGAACATGAACGTCACGAGCAGCAGGTTGTTGAGCAGGAAGGCGCCCTCGCGGGCGACCATCGCGTCCTCGGCGGGCTCCGAGGTCAGGGTGTCCACCCGCAGCGCCAGCAGCACCACGACCGCCACCAGGCAGGCGCCGAGAAACAGCAGGAAGAGCGGCCCGATGGGGCTCTGGGTGAACGAGTGCACCGAGTTCACCACCCCGGAGCGGGTCAGGAAGGTGCCCAGGATCGTGAGCAGGAAGGTCACCAGGATCAGGATCGTGGTCCACGCCTTGAGCGTTCCGCGCCGCTGCTGGACCACCGCCGAGTGGAGCGCCGCGATCGCCGTCAGCCAGGGCAGGAACGAGGCGTTCTCCACCGGGTCCCAGGCCCAGTAGCCGCCCCAGCCGAGCACCTCGTACGACCACCAGCCGCCGAGCATGATCCCCAGCGACAGGAACGCCGTCGGCACCAGCAGCCAGTTGCGCAGCGGCCGCAGCCAGGTCGGCCCGAGCTGGCCGCGCAGGAGCGCCGCCACCGCCATCGCGAAGGGGACGCTCATGCCGACGTAGCCCAGGTAGAGCATCGGCGGGTGGATGATCATCAGCAGGTGGTTCTGGAGCAGCGGGTTGGGCCCCGGGCCGTCGGTGGGCACCGGCGGCGGCGTGGGCGCGAACGGGTTGGCGGGCCCGGCGATCAGGAAGGAAAAGAAGAGCCCGATCGCGAACAGGGTGCCGAGCGTGTAGCCGAGGTAGTCCAGGTGGCCGCGCCGCTGCAGCATCGCCGCCGCGGCGGTGAAGCCGCCCAGCACCAGGCCCCAGAAGAGGATCGAGCCCTCGAGCGACGACCACAGGGAGACGATGGTGATGTGGAGCGGCGTCGCCCGCGAGCCGACGCTGGCGACGTAGGAGACCGAGAAGTCGCGGGTGACGAGGGCGTACTCCATCGCCAGCGTGGCGAGCAGCATGAAGCCGGCGAAGGCGAACGCCAGCCGCCTCGACAGAAGCAGCCCCTGCGGCGAGCGCCGCGCCCCCGCCATGTAGGCGATCGGCGCCCCCGCCGCGCAGGTCA
>JBFJMD010000022.1:0-13585 GCA_041634115.1 Thermoanaerobaculia bacterium
AGGAAGCCGAGGCTCGCCCCCACCAGCGCGGCGCAGAAGATCGCCACCTCGCCCACCCCGCGGACATAGGGCACCTGGAGGTAGCCGGCGACCACGGTGTTGCCGGCCACGTAGGTGAAGATGACGTAGGTCGCGGCGGCGATCATCGTGGCGCCGATCGCCAGGCCGTCGAGGCCGTCGGTCAGGTTGACCGCGTTGGACGACCCGACCAGCACGAGCATCACGAAGGGGATGTAGACGAGCCCGACGTCGAAGACCGCCTTCTTGAAGAACGGCAGCGCCACCGTCGCCTGGAAGCCGTACTCGGGGGGCAGCGACAGCACGGCGGTCGCCGCCAGCGCCCCCACCAGCGCCTGCAGCATGAACTTCACCCGCGCCGACAGTCCCAGGTTGCGGCGCCGCCGCACCTTGAGAAGGTCGTCGGCGAAGCCGATCGCCCCGAAGCCCAGGGTCACGCAGATGGTGAGCCAGACGTAGGGGTTGTCGAGCCGCGCCCAGAGCAGGGTCGGAAGCAGGAGCGAGAACAGGATCAGCAGCCCTCCCATGGTCGGGGTGCCGGCTTTCACCTGGTGTCGCTCCGGACCGACCTCGCGGATGTTCTGACCGATCGACCAGCGCCGCAGCGCGCGCACGAAGGCGGGCCCGAGGAGCAGCGACAAGACCACCGCGGTGAGCACCGCCCCCGCGGCGCGAAACGTCAGGTAGCGAAACACGTTGAGCACCGCGAACTGGTCGCTGAGCGGGAAGAGGAGGTGGTAGAGCATCAGTCCCCCCCTCCCGCCGCGACCAGGCTCCGCACCACCGCCTCGAGGCCGACCCCGCGCGAGCCCTTGACCAGCACCACGTCCTTCGGCTCGAGCCGCGCCGCCGCGTCCGCCGCCGCCGCCGCCGCGTCCTCGAGCCAGCGGGCCTCGGCCCCCGCCGCCCGCGCCCCCTCGACCAGGTCCCGCGCCGCCGCGCCGACGCCGACGACGGGTGAGAACCCCAGCCGGGCCGCTGCGGCTCCCGCCCGCGCGTGAAAGGCGGGCGCCTCCGGTCCCAGCTCGAGCATCTCGCCGAGCACCGCCCAGCGCCGGGCGCCGGGCAGGGCGGCGGCGCTCTCCAGCGCGCGGGCGAGCGCCTCCGGGTTCGAGTTGTACGAGTCGTCGATCACCGTCGCGCCGCCCTCGAGGCGGTGGACGACCCCCCGCATCTCGCCCGGGCGCGCCGCCGCCGCCGCCGCCGCGATCTCCCCGGCCGCCATCCCGAGGGCGTGAGCGCAGGCCGCCGCGGCGAGGAAGTTGGCCACGTTGTAGCGGCCGTGAAGGGGCAGCTCGACCTCCGCCGCGTCGCCGCCCGCGAGGAGCCGGAAGCGGCTCCCATGGCCGCCCGCCGCGGCGTCCTCGACCCGCTCGGCGCGGACCTCGACCGGCCGCTCCAGCCCGTACCAGACGACGCGCTGCGCTCGGCCGCGGCAGATCCTCGCCACCTCGGGGTCGTCCGCGTTGGCGACCACGAGCCCTTCCGCCGCCAGGCCCTCGAAGAGCTCCGCCTTGGCGTCGGCGATCGCCCGCAGGGTGCCGAAGAACTCCAGGTGGACCGGCCGCACGTTGGTGAAGACCGCCACGTCCGGCCGCCCCAGCCGGCTGATCCGGGCCAGCTCGCCCGGCGTCGACATCCCCATCTCCGCCACCATCCACTCGGTGTCGTCCGGGATGCCGAGAAGCGACAGCGGGAAGCCGTAGAGGTTGTTCAGGTTGCCGGGACTCGCCGCCACCCGGAAACGGCGCGCCAGCATCGCTGCCAGCAGGTCCTTGGTGGTGGTCTTGCCGATCGAGCCGGTGATCGCCGCGAGCTTCCGGGGCACCCGGCGGCGGACCGCGCGGGTCAGCGCGTGGAGAGCGGCATAGGTGTCGGGCACCCGGATCAGCGCGCCCGCCGCCGGCTTCGGCACCTCGCGGTGGACGACCGCGGCGGCGGCGCCGCGCCCGAGCGCGTCGGCGACGAAGAGATGGCCGTCGCTCGCCTCGCCGGGCAGGGCGAAGAACAGCTCGCCCCCCGCCACCTTGCGGGAGTCGAGGGCGGCGCCGCGCCAGACGCCGTCGGGAGCGCCCGCGATCACGGTGCCCTCCATCGCTGCGGCCGCCTCATCCACTCTTCCCTGGGCCAAGTCTCTCCTCCAGCGCCCGCAGGATCTCGTCTCGGTCGGAGAACGGCAGCGCCCGGTCGCCCACGAGCTGCATCCGCTCGTGCCCCTTGCCGGCCACCAGCACCGCCCGATCCGGCCCCGCCTGGTCGATCGCCTTGCGGATCGCCTGCCGCCGGTCGGGCAGGATCCGGTAGCGGGTGTTGCCGCTCTGCTTCAGGCCCTCCTCCACCGCCGAGAGGATCGCCAGCGGATCCTCGCCGCGCGGGTTGTCGGTGGTGGCGATCGGCAGGTCGGCGCCGGCGCCCGCGATCCGGCCCATCGGCTCCCGCTTGCCCGGGTCGCGATCGCCGCCGCAGCCGAAGACGACGATCACCCGGCGGCCGGTGAAGCCGGCGAGCGAGGCGATCGCCGCCTCGAGCGCGGCGGGGGTGTGCGCGTAATCGACCACCACCGGGAAGGGCTGTCCGGCCTCGACCGGCTCCATGCGGCCGGGCAGCGGCCGGCAGCGCTCGAGCCCCTCGCCGATCGCCGCGGGCTCGATTCCCAGCGCCACCGCTCCGGCCACCGCGGCGGTCAGGTTCTCCAGATTGAAGGCGCCTAGGAGCGGCGAGCGGAACGGCAGCTCGCCGCGCGGGGTCGCGAAGACGCCGCGGATGCCTTCACGGTCGAGCGTCACCTCGGCGGCCGAGACCGCCCCGCCGCGGCCGAAGGTGACCGCCGCGGGAAGCTCGCCGGCGATCCTCGCCCCCCACGAATCGCCGACGTGGACCGCCGCCCTGCCGCCCGCCTTCAAGCGCTCGAAGAGCCGCCGCTTGGCCGCGAAGTAGCCCTCCAGGTCGCCGTGGAAGTCGAGGTGGTCGCGGGAGAGATTGGTGAAGATCGCGAGGTCGAAGGTGGCCCCGGCGACCCGGTCGAGGGCCAGCGCGTGCGACGAGACCTCCATCGCCACCGCGGCGGCGCCGGCATCGCGCATGCGCCTCAGGATCCGGAAGAGCTCCGAGGCCTCGGGGGTGGTGCGCTCTCCCTCGGCCGCGAGGTCGCGGAACTGGTAGCCCAGGGTGCCGATCCGGCCCGTCGGCCGCCCGGCGGCTTCGAGGATCGCGGCGACCAGCGCGACGACGGTCGACTTGCCGTTGGTGCCGGTGACGCCGACGGTGAGGAGCTCGCGGTCGGGGTGCCCGTGGAGGCGCGCGGCGAGCGGCCCCAGCAGCCGCCTCGGCTCGTCCGCCGAGAGCCACCGGCCCGCGAAGCCGGCCGGCGGCGGGCCGGCGCCGAGCACCGCGGCGGCGCCCCGCGCCGCCGCCTCGGCCGCGAACCGGCGGCCGTCGAAGCGCTCGCCGGCCAGCGCCACGAAGAGGTCCCCCGCCACCACCTGGCGCGAGTCGTGGGTGACGCCGGTGACCTCGAATTCCAGGTCGGGGGCGGCGGTGATCGGCAGGTCTCGAGTCAATTCCGAAGCTCTCATCGGGTGGGGCCGGTGGCGAGCCACAGCTCGAGCCGGCCCTTGGCCGCGGCCAGCGGCAGACCGGCGGCGGGCGATTGGTGGCTGACGAAGCCGTGGCCCCGCAGCTTGACCTCGAGGCCGAGCTCCGCCGAGCGGGCGATGGCGCGGCGGGCCGACCACCCCGAGAAGTCGGGCAGCCGGCCGGCGTCGCTCGCCGACGCGGCCGGCGGCGGCGCGGCGGCGGGGACCGCGGCGGCCGCGGCCACCGACGCGACCGGCGCCGGGGTCTCTTCCGGCGCCCGCTCGGCGGGCACCCCCAGGTAGAGCAGCGCCGGCCCGACGATCGCCGCGAAGACCGGGGCCGCGACGTCGCCGCCGTGGTAGAGGCCGCGCGGCTCGTCGATCGCGACCAGCGCCACCAGCGCCGGATCGCGGGCCGGGGCGAAGCCGACGAAGCTGGCGACGTGGAGCTCGGTCGAGTAGGTGCCGTTGACGATCTTCTCGGCCGTGCCGGTCTTGCCGGCCACCCGGTAGCCGTCGATCGCCGCCCGCTTTCCGGTCCCCTCCTCGACGACGGCCTCGAGCAGCCGCTCGAGCGAGCGCGCGGTGGCGGCGCCGATCGGACGCCCCAGCGACGTGGGCCGGGGATGGAACTCCTCGACGAGGCCGTCGCGGACCACCCGCGAGACCACGTACGGGCGGTAGAGCTCGCCGCCGTTCGCCACCGCGGCGAAGGCGCTGGCGAGCTGCAGCGGGGTCACCGCCAGCCCCTGGCCGAAGGAGGCGTAGGCCCAGGCCCGCCCCTCCAGCGGGCCGAGCAGGCCGGCGCTCTCGCCCGGCAGGTCGACCCCGGTCGGCCGACCGAATCCGAAGGCGCGGATCGTCCGCTCGAGCGCCGGGCCGCCGACCCGCCGGCCCAGCTTGATGGCGCCGACGTTGCTCGAGCGCGCGATCACCTCGCGGAAGGTGAGCACCCCGAACGGCTTGTGGTCGCGGATGGTCTTCCCGGCGATCTCGATCGCCCCCATCTCGCAGTCGATCGGATCGGAGGGGTCGACCCGGTTGCTCTCGAGCGCCGCCGCGGCGGTGATCACCTTGAAGGTCGAGCCGGGCTCGTAGGCGTCGGTCACCGCCCGGTTCCGCCAGCGCTCTCTCGGAAAGTCCTCGAACCGGTTGGGGTCGAAGCCGGGCTCCGAGGCCATCGCCACGACGGCGCCCGAGCGGGGGTCGAGCACCACCACCGTGCCCCCCCGGGCGCGGTGGCGCTCGACCGCCCGCGCCAGCTCGCGCTCGGCGAGGTGCTGGATGGCGGCGTCGATCGTCAGGTGGATGTCGCCGCCCGGCTCCGCGTCGCGAAACGACAGGCCCGGCGCCTGCAGGGTCCCCCTGCGGGCGTCCTTGAGCAGCGTCCGGTCGATGCGGTCGCCGGAGAGGGTCTTCTCCCACCGCGCCTCGAGGCCGCCGAGACCGTAGTTGTCGACGCCGACGAACCCGAGCACCGGGCCGGCGAGCTTGCGCATCGGGTAGTAGCGCTTGCTTTCCTCGAGGAAGTGGACCTCCCCCAGCGCGCGCTCGCGCAGCTCCCGCGCCACCGGCGGGTCGAGCTTGCGGCTCACCCAGGCGAACTTCGAGCGGCGCTCGGCGGCGCGGGCGATGCGGCGGGCGTCGACCCCCGGCACCCCGGCGAGCCGCGCCGCGAAGCCGCCCGGGTCGTCGATCTCGCCCGGCACCGTGAACGCCGAGTCCACGGTGACCGAGACCGCCAGCTCGCGCCCGCGGGCGTCGTAGATCGTCCCCCGCGGCGACTCGAGCTGGATCTCCTCGAGCTGCTGATCCCTCGCCCTGTGGTCGTAGCGCTCGTGGTCGACCACCTGCAGCTGCCAGAGCCGGCCGCCGAGGGCGGCCCCCCACAGGGCGAACCCCGCCAGCACGATCCAGAGGCGCGACCTCACGGCAGCTCCCGCTCGAAGAGCGCGTCCTCGAGCCGCGGATAGCGCATGCCGAGCTCCTCGGCGGCGCGGCGCTCGAGCCGCTCCGGGCTGGTCAGATAGGCCGCCTCGAGGCGCAGCTCCCCCTCCCGCCGCAGCGCTCGCTGCGCCTCGTTCTCCAGCCGGTCCACCTCGTAGCCGGTCTCCAGGATTTCGTTGTGAAGCCAGACGTAGCCGAGCAGCACGGCCGCCACCGGCGCGGCCACGGCGAGCACCAGCAGCAGCTCCCGCAGGCGGCGGCGATCGCGCTCGCGCACGAGATAGGCGTTCACCACCGGCCGCCGGAAGGCGTAGGCTCCACGCAAGCCTCAGATCCTCCTCGCCGCCCGCAACCGCGCGGAGCGCGAGCGGGGGTTGAGCTCCAGCTCCGCCGCGCCCGGCCGCACCGGCTTGCGGGTCAGCACTTCGATCGCCCGGGTCTCCGAGCGCGTGCGGCCGGTGACCTCGTCGACCTCGCCGCGGGCCAGGTCGCGCAGGGTGTTCTTGACGATGCGGTCTTCGAGGCTGTGATACGAGATCACCACCAGGCGGCCGTCGTGCTCGAGCAGCCGCACCGCCTCTTCGATGAAGCGCGCGAGCCCGGCGAGCTCCCGATTGACCTCGATCCGCAGCGCCTGGAACACGCGCGTCGCCGGGTCGATCCGGAAGCGCCCGGGAGCCGCGCGGCCGCGCTTCGCCCGCCCGACGAGCTCCGCCAGCTCCGTCGTCGTCTCGAGCGGCTTGCGCCCCCGCGCCCGGCCGATCGCCCGCGCGATCGCCCGCGCCCGCCTCTCCTCTCCGTACTGCCTGAAGATCCGTTCCAAGTCGGCCTCCGCGTATCGGTTGACGATCTCGCCCGCCGTGAGCTCGCCGGCGCCCATGCGCATGTCCAACGGCCCCTCCAGGCGAAAACTGAAACCCCGCCGTGCAGTGTCGAGCTGTAGCGACGACACCCCCAGATCGGCGAATACTCCGGCCACCCGGGCGACCCCGCAATCGGCGACGAGCCGCCCCAGATCCTCGAACCTCCCCTCCACGATCCGCACCCGCTCGGCGAAGGGCGCCAACCTCTCGGCGGCCATCCGCAGCGCCTCGCGGTCGCGGTCGATTCCGACCAACCGCGCCTCCGGTGCCGCCGCGAGCAGCGCTTCCGCGTGTCCGCCGAGGCCGAGCGTGCAATCCACGAACGCCCCACCCCGGCGGGGGGCCAGCAAGTCGAGCGCCTCTTCCAAGAGGACCGGTACGTGCTTCACTTCCCCGCCTCAGTGCGATGCGGGAAAGCCGGCGAGCACGGCTAAATCCCTCGCTCGCTCAAGTACCTGAAGTCCTCCTCGGTGAAAGGCTGCTCGGCGAACCGCTCCCGGAGTCGCCGGTGGTTCCAAACTTCGAGGTGGTCGAGCCTTCCGCTCACCACCACTTCACCCGTCATGTCGGCGCTCTCGCGAAGAAGCTGCGGGACGAGGACCCGTCCCTGGCCGTCGAGCCGCGCCTGCTGGCCGTAGTAGGCGACCCGCTCGAGGAAGCGCCGCTTGGTGCTGTCGGTCGAGGGCAGCTCGGCGAGCCGCTCCTCGAACTCCTCCCAGACCTGCAGGGGGTAGACGAGCACGGAGTCGCCGAGCACGGAGGTCACGAAGACCTCCGGCCCATAGCGTTCTTGAAGGTACCTCCGGAAGCCGGTGGGTACCTTCAGACGACCCTTGTCGTCGATCTTTGCGGGCGCGCTTCCACGAAACATCGAATTCGCCTAAAACAGCCAGTAGCTACTTCGGCGGAGTCTAGCATCAGACCCCACTTTTGTCCATTTTGCTCCATTCTGGGCCCCTAAGGGTCCAGACGGGGTCCTCGGCGCGGCCGCGGGGCCGGGTCCGGCCCGACCGGGCTACGAAGTGGGAGACCGCTCGGCGGGGGGCTCGGGAAGATCCGCGGGGGGCGGCTCGGCCTCGCCCGGCGGCTCGTTGCCGCTCGGCTCGTCCCCCTCGGGGGCGGCGGGCTCGGGGGCCTCGGCGGCGTCGGGGCCGGCGCTCTCGCCGGCCGCCTCGGCGACCGCCGGGAGGGCCTGCTCGAGACCGGCGAGGCCCTCGGCGGCGGGTCCGCGGGTGTCGGGGCGGAAGCCCGCGGCGTCGGGCGGCGGCTGGAAGACGATGTAGGAGCGGCCCTCGAGCTCGCTCATGTACTTCGACAGCTCCTCGCGGAAGCGCTCGTTGCCCAGCCGCGCCTCGATCTGCGGGCGCACCTGGTCGAAGCTCCGGACCTCCGCCGCCGTGCGCTCGTTCACCCGCAGGAGGTGGAGGCCGCCGCGGGCCTCGACCGGGTCGCTGACCGCTTCCGCCTCCAGACCCCAGGCCGCCTCTTCCAGGCTGGGGTCGAGGTCGCCGCGCTCGACCCAGCCGAGCCCGATCCAGCCCGCGACCGCGCCCTCCTCGCGATACGCCGCCAGCTCCTCGTCGGAGAGCGTCCCGGCGACGATCCGCTCCTTGAGCTCCGCCGCCAGCGCCGCGCGCTCGGCCGGGTCCGATCCGTCGAGCTCGAGCACGACCAGCTCGGAGAGCTCCAGCTTCTCCGGCACCCGGAAGTCCTCCAGGTTCGCCTGGTAGTGGCGCCGCAGGTCCTCGTCCTCGAGCTCGATGCGGGTGTGGACCTCGCGGCCGATGACCTCGCGGATCTTGAGATTGCGGGTCATCTGCTCGCGCAGATCCTCGCGCGTCATGCCGGACTGGGCGAGCGCCCGCTCGAAGTCCTCCTCGGTCTCGATGCCGAAGCTGGCCTTCGCCCGCTCGAGCGCCTCCTGGATCGACTTCTCCGGGATCCGCACGTCGAGCTGGTCGGCCCGCGACAGCACGAGCAGCTCCTCGTAGAGCTCGCGCATCGTCGCCTCGCCGAGGTTCGCCAGCAGCGCCTGGCGGCGCTCCGACGAGATCTCCGCCCGCTCGATCGACACGATGCGCTCCCGCTTGAGCTGCTCGTAGTCGTAGAGCGTGGCGATGCGCTCGTTGACCCGCAGCACGATCCGGTTGACGTCGGCGAAGCCGGCCGCGGGGAGGAGGGCGAGCAGAAAAAGGCTGATGAGCCGTTCAGGCCGATGGCGATTCATAGCGTCCCTGGTAGTTGAAGGGGAGGTTGCGTCGGTAGACCTCGACATCATATCGCTCGAGGGCCTGCGCGGCCAGCTCCTCCACCGCGCTTTGCGACCGCTCGCGGGCGAGCCGCTCGCGGATCTCGGGCTCGGCCTCGGCGAGCGGCACCAGCTCCGCCGGGCGCCGCTCGCTCACCTGGAAGATGTGATAGCCGTAGTCGGCGCGGATGATCTCGCTCGACTCGCCCGGGGCGAGCGCGAAGATCCGATCGGCGAACGCCGGCGGCAGGTCGTCGCGGGAGAGCACCCCCTGGTCCCCGCCCCGCGCCGCGCCCGGCTCCTCCGACAGCCGACGGGCGACCTCGGCGAAGGGCTCGCCGGCGGCGAGCCGGGCGCGGGCGCTCTCCGCCTTGTCGCGATCCTCGACGAGGATCTGGCGCAGCCGCACCCGCTCGGGCAGCTCGAACTCCTCGCGATGTGCCCGGTAGTACAGCGCGACCCTCTCGTCGTCCACCGCCTCCTCCCCGGCGCTCGCCACCAGCGCCGCCGCCGCCCGGCGTCCCCCGGCCTCCGGCGGCACCAGACCGCGGTCCACGGCCATCATGCGGAAGAGCTCCTCCTGGAGGAACTGGTCGAAGAGGCGGCTCAGCACGTCGCTGCCGAGCGCCGACTCGAGCTCCACCGAGTTGCGCTTGAGGTAGCCCTCGAACTCGGCGTAGGGGATCTGGCGGTCGTCGATCCGCGCCGCCACGTCCGGCGCCGGCAGCGGATCGCGGCCGCAGGCGGCGGCCGCGACGAGCAGCAGGGCGGCGCCCGCCCCCCTCACTGGGCCAGGCCCTCCAGCGTCTCCCGCAGCATCGGCACCATGCGCTCCGCGGGCACTCCGTCCACGGTCAGCACGCCGGTCGGGGTGAAGCTCGCGCCGGGCCGCTCCGAGACCAGGGCGATCAGCCGGTCGACGTCGACGCGGGCGTCGCGCCGCAGCCGCAGCTGCAGCCGCGCGCCGCGGGCGGAGATCGACTGCACCCGCAGCCGCTCCGCCAGCCGTTTGAGCTCGGCCACCTCGATCAGCCGCAGGACCGGGGGCGGCGGCGCCCCGAAGCGGTCGCGCAGCTCGGCGACGATCTCCTCGCCCGGGGTCTCGCCGGCGGCGATGCGGCGATAGAGGTCCATGCGCAGGTTGGCGTCGTCCACGTATCCGGTCGGGATGTGGAGCGACAGGGGCAGGTCGATCGCCGTCGACGGCGTCTCCTCGACCGCTTCGCCGCGCAGCTCGCGCACGGTATCTTCCAACATCTTCAGGTAGGTCTCCATTCCGACCGCCGCGATGTGGCCGCTCTGCTCCGCCCCCAGCAGGTTGCCGGCGCCGCGGATCTCCAGGTCGCGGGCGGCCACCCGGAAGCCGGCGCCGAGCTGCGAGAACTCGCGGATCGCGGTCAGCCGCTGGCCGGCGCTCTCGGAGAGCACGCGATCCGACGACGTCATCAGGTAGCAGTAGGCGAGCAGGTTGCCGCGGCCGACGCGGCCGCGGAGCTGGTAGAGCTGCGCCAGGCCGAAGCGGTCGGCGCGGTGGACGAGCATCGTGTTGGCGTTCGAGATGTCGATGCCGTTCTCGATGATGGTGCTCGCCAGCAGCAGGTCGTACTCGCCGCGCTTGAAGGCGTGCATGCGGCGGGCCAGCTGCCGCTCCTCCATCTGCCCGTGGCCGACGGTGAGCCTCAGCGCCGGCAGCAGCTCCCGCAGGTAGGCCGCCATCTTCTCGATGGACTCCACCCGGTTGTAGACGTAGTAGACCTGGCCGCCGCGCTCCAGCTCGGCTTCGACCGCCTCGCGCACCAGCTCGCCGGAGAACGGCACGATGACCGTCTCGACCGCCAGCCGGTCGCGCGGCGGGGTCTCGATGACCGAGAGATCGCGGACGCCGGCGAGCGAGAGCTGCAGCGTTCGCGGCACCGGCGTCGCCGACAGCGCCAGCACGTGCACGTCCTTCTTGAGCTCCTTCAAGCGCTCCTTCTGGGCGACGCCGAAGCGCTGCTCCTCGTCGACGACGAGCAGGCCGAGCTTGGGGATCCGGATGTCGCGCGAGAGCAGCCGGTGGGTGCCGATCAGGATGTCCACCTCGCCGCGCTCCAGCCGCTCGCGCACGTCGCGGATCTCGCGCGCCGAGCGGAAGCGCGAGAGCATCTCGATGCGCACCGGGAACCCGGCCATGCGGTCGCTGAAGGTCTCCAGGTGCTGGTCCGCGAGGATCGTGGTCGGCGCCAGCAGCGCCACCTGATAGCCGGCGTCGACGGCCTTGAACGCCGCCCGCATCGCCACCTCGGTCTTGCCGAAGCCGACGTCGCCGCAGAGCAGCCGGTCCATCGGGCGCTCGGCGGCGAGGTCGTCGCGGATCGCCGCGATCGCCGCCAGCTGATCGTCGGTCTCCTCGAAGGCGAAGGCCGACTCGAACTGCGCCACCAGCTCGCTCTCCGCCGCCATCGCCGGCGCCCGCGCCAGCCGCCGCTCCGCGTAGAGCCGCAGCAGATCGCCCGCCATCCTGCGCATGCCCTCGCGCACCTTCTGCTTGGTGCGGTTCCAGGAGGTGCCGCCGAGCACGTCGAGCCGCGGCACGGCGCCCTCGATCCCCCCGTACTTCTGCACCAGGTCGAGGCGCGCGAGCGGCAGCAGCAGGCTGCGGTCCTCGGCGTAGGCGATCTCCATCACCTCGACCGCCGCCTTCGACTCCCCCGGCCGCCGCTCGGCCAGCACCGGCGGCAGGCCCGGCGCCCGGGACTCCTCCTCGCCCACCGTGCGCAGCCCGACGAAGCGGCCGATTCCGTGGTCGCTGTGGACCACGTAGTCCCCCACCCGCAGGTCGCGCAGACCGGAGACGAAGGCCTTCCAGACCGGCCGCCGCGCCGCCGCCTCGGGCGCGACGCGGGCGAAGAGCTGCGGCTCGCCGAAGACGACGACGCCGGCCGCGGGCAGGCGGAAGCCGCGCGCCAGCTCGCCCTCGACGATCTCGACCCCGCCGCGGCCGACCGCGAGGTCGTAGTTCTCGCACAGGCGCTCGACCCGGCCGCGGTGCTCGGGCGCGACGACCAGCAACAGGCGCTCGCGGCGGGCGGCGGCGGTCTCGACCTCGCGGGGAAAGCGCGGCAGCTGGCCGTGGAAGAGGTCGGTCGAGGAGCCGGCGAAGTCGACCGCGGGGGCGCCGGCCGCGGCCACGGCTCCGCCGACCGCGAGCTCGCAGGCGGCGATCATCTCCGCCACCCGCTGCGGCCGCTGCTCGAGCCGCTCGGGCGGGAACGCCGGCCGCCGCTGCTCCCGGCGCAGCTCGAACTCGCGCGCCAGCCGCTCCCCGTGCTGGGCGACCTCGGCGGCGAGGGCCGGCGGATCGACCGCCACCCCCAGGTGCTCGCCGAGCGCCGCCGCCAGGTCCTGGGTCTCGCCGGCGAGCGCCGGCAGCTCGCTCTCCCAGCCGGGGGCGCGCCCCTTGCGGCGCAGGGCCTCGAGGCGCTCGGCCCCCTCGATGCCGAGCCGGTCGCCCGCCGCCTCGGCCAGCCGCGCGGCCAGGCGCCCGGCCTCCGACGCCCCCGCCGGGAAGAGGGTGAGCGGCAGGACCCGGGCGCTCTCGATCTCCTCCAGCGAGCGCTGACCGTCGGGCGAGAAGCGGCGCAGGGACTCGACCGTGTCGCCGAAGAGGTCGAGCCGCAGCGGGTTCGGCTCGCCCGGCGGGTAGAGGTCGAAGACGCCGCCGCGCACCGCGAACTCGCCGACCTCGCCGACCAGGTCGCGGCGCTCGTAGCCGTAGGCCGTGAGGTGGGCGGCGAGGGCCTCCGGCGGCGCCTCGGCGCCGGCGGCGATCTCGACGACGCCGCGGCCGAACGCCTCGGCGCTCGGCAGGCGGCGAAAGAGGGCCCGCGGGGTCGCCACCAGGGTCGTGACCTCCCCCCGCAGCAGCGCGTCCAGGGCCAGGGATTCCTGCGCCCGCACCAGCAGCGACACCTCGGCGTCGTGATAGGGGGTGAGCGCCGGGGCCGAGAAGTAGACCCCGCCGCGGCCGAAGAGGCGGCTGGCCTCCAGCCAGGCGAGGGCGTCGGACTCGCGGGGCACGACCGCGAGCAGCGGCAGACGGCGGTCCTCCGCCAGCAGCTCCGCGACCCAGGCCGCGGCCGGCAGCGGCAGCCGGTCGGCGGCGCCGAGGTCGGCCGCCAGGCGCCGGTAGGGCGCGCTCCCCCGCAGCTTCTCCGCCGGCTCGCTCCAGACCCGATGCACGGCGAAAGTCTACTGCGGCCGCGGGCGGCCGCAGGGCCCCTCCGTCCCGTTCCCGGCACCGCCGATGGTAGGATGCCGCCTCCTTGACGAATCTCTACCGGAGGAGTGCTCGATGCGCCGAGTGACCCTGGCTCTGATCCTGTTGGCAGCCCTTTTCGTCTGGTACCCAGCGGCCGGTCCACTCGGCGCCGCGGCGGACGGCGCCGTCGCGGCGGCGGCTTCCGACGCCCCGCCGGCGGACGCCGGCGCCGAGGGAGAGCACGCGGCGGACGAGGGCGAGCACGGCGGGGGCCACGCGAGTCCGGTGACCCCGGTGCTCTTCGGCCTGGTCATCATCCTGATCTCCGCCAAGATAGGCGGCGAGCTGGCCGAGCGCGTCCACCAGCCGGCGGTCCTCGGCGAGCTCGTGGCCGGGGTGATCCTGGGCAACCTCGGGCTGCTCGGCTTTCACGCCCTCGGCTTCCTGGCGACCGACTCGGGGATCGCGATCCTCGCCGAGATCGGCGTGATCCTGCTTCTGTTCGAGGTCGGACTCGAGTCGAACGTGCGGGAGATGATGTCGGTCGGCTCCTCGAGCCTGATGGTCGCGATCCTCGGGATCGTCGCCCCGTTCTTCCTCGGCTGGGGCATCTCGGCCTGGATGCTGCCGAACGAGGAGCGGCTGGTCCACGTCTTCATCGGCGCCACCCTGTGCGCGACCAGCGTCGGGATCA
>JBFJMD010000023.1:0-13227 GCA_041634115.1 Thermoanaerobaculia bacterium
CGGCACCACCGGGGTGCTGGCGCTGGCGGCGGCGCTGCGCGCGGCCTCGCTGGAGGAGCGCTTGAAGCAGCAGCGCTTCGAGGCGGCCTACCGCGGCGTGGAGCTCGAGGCGCTCTACGACGTCGGCCTGGCGATCGCCTCGACGCTCAACCTCGAGCAGCTCAGCGAGGAGGTGCTGCTGCGCGCCGGGTCGTTGCTCGACGCCCGCCGCGGCGCGCTCTACCTGGTGGCGAAGGGCCGTTACCGCCTCGAGCACACCCTCGGAGGCGACGCGGTCGAGCGGGTGGCGCTCGACGATCCGCGCGTCGAGGGTCTGCTGGCCGGGCGGTCCGCCGGCGGGGACGGTCTGCTGCCGGGCGCTCGGTACCTCATCGGCTCGCCGGTGGAGGCGGCCGGCCGGCGGCTGGGTCTGCTGCTGGTGGGCGACAAGGAGAGCCGGCACGGCGTCGGGCCCTTCGGCTCCTCCGATCGCCGGACGCTGGCGCTCTTCGCCAACCAGGCGGCGATCGCGCTGGAGAACGCCCACCTCCACCGGCAGGCGGTGGAGAAAGAGCGGCTCGAGCGCGAAGCGGAGCTGGCGGCCGAGATCCAGCGCCGGCTGCTGCCCGAGCGCCTGCCCCGGCTCGCGGGGCTCGAGGTCCTCGGCTGGAGCCGGCCGGCGCGCCACGTCGGCGGCGACTTCTACGACCTGATGCCGCTCGCCGGCGACCGGCTGGCGGCGGTGGTGGCGGACGTGGCCGGCAAGGGGATGCCGGCGGCGCTGCTGGTCTCGTCGCTCAGCTCGGCGATGCGGCTGCTGGTCGAGGGCAAGGCGCTCGGCCCCGAGGTGGTCTCGCGGCTCAACGACCACGTCTACGGCTCGAGCGGCCCCAACAAGTTCATCACCCTGCTCGCCGCCGAGATCGAGGCCGGGAGCGGCGAGGTGCGCTATCTCAATGCCGGCCACAACCCGGCGCTCCACCTCACCGCGGCGGGCGAGGTGCGCGAGCTGGCGAGCGGCGGCCTGCCGCTGGGTCTCTTCCCGGCCGGGAGCTACCGTCCGGGCTCGATCAAGATGGCCACGGGCGACCTGCTGTGCATCTACAGCGACGGCATCACCGAGTGCGCCTCGCCCGAGGACGAGGAGTTCGGGCCCGGGCGCCTGGTCGAGCTGCTGCGGAGCTCGGCCCGATTGCCGCTGCCGGACCTGGTCGCCGCCGTGGACGAGGCGACCGCGCGGTTCGCCCGCGGCATGCCCCAGGCCGACGACCAGACCCTGATCCTGATCCGCAAGACCTGAGAGCGGGCTAGCCCCGCGGCCAGGGGGAGAGCGCCGGGACCTCGGCCAGGGCGATCGCCGGCGCCGAGATGCCGCCGGTGAAGCGGTCGGGGCCGAGGCGCCGGGTCGTCTCGCGGCCCATCCCGGCGACGCTGGCGAGCGCCCGCAGCAGGCTGTCCTCCCACGCCAGGTCGACGACCGGGGCCGCCAGCCGCCCGCCCTCGATCCGCCGCACCCCCACGGCGCGGGCGCGGAACGTCACCCGGCGGGGCTCGATCGGCTCCAGCGGCTCGAGGTCGCCGATCCAGAGACCGCCGTCGGCGGCGGCCAGCAGTTCCTCCGACCCCAGCTCTCCGGCTTCGAGGAAGAGGTGCTCGGCGCGGGCGTTGTTGCCGCCGATCGCGTGCGCCGTCGGCGGCAGTCCGAGCACCGCCGCCTGGCGCTGGTCGAGGGTCGGGGTCCTGGGCGCGCCCTTGAGGATCAGGTCGACCCGCCGCTTGGCGGTGCCCTCCAGGTCGAACGGGAAGGGCAGGCCGGCGGGGTCGGTGCCGTCGTCGCGCAGGTTGATCGCGCGGTCGAACACCTGCACGCCGAGGTGCTCGCGCAAGAACGAGGTCCCGTCGTAGTAGGCCATCGCCGAGAACGAGACCCCGTTGAGCAGCTCGACCAGCCGGATCGCGGCCTCGGGGGCGAGGACCACCGGCACCGGGGTCGCCGGCGGCTCCTCGGCGGCGCCGGTGCCGTGGCGCGCCCGCGCCCGCTCCGCCGTCTCCCGCCCCGCCAGGCCGGCGAGGCTGCGGGCGGCGGTCGCCGCCCGGCCGCCGCCCGGCCGCCGGCCGCGGCGCACCGCCAGCTCGACCGCGGTCACGGTCGCCGACCGGCGGGCCTTGCGGCTGCTGAAGACCGCGACCCGGGCCTCGGTCCAGACGAGGTCGATCGTCTCGCGCCGCTCTCGCAGCTCCGTCACCAGCTCGCGGGCGGCGGCCGGCTCGAGGGCCGCGAGCTCGGGGTCGGCGAGCGGCGCCGGTGCGGCCAGGGGCGTCTCGTCCGCCGGCAGGTGGGGCAGGCCGGCGAGGGGCTCGCGCAGGCGCGACTGGGCGACGGCCATGCGCACGGCGCTCTCCAGCTCGCCGGGCTCCCCGCCGCAGGTGCGAAAGCTCCCGACCCGTCCGCGATCCAGCACCCGCACCAGGATGGTGCGCTCGGGGAGGCTGCGGGCGTGGATCCGCTGCCCGCGGGCGGCCGCCTCGCCTCGCCGGGTCTCGAGCCAGACCAGCTCGGTCTCGTCGGCGGCGGAGGTGGCGAGCGCCCGCTCCAGCCGCTCCGACATCTCCTCCAGAGAGAGGAGCTCCCCGCGTCCGGCCGCGGCCGGCGCCGCGGCGGAAGGCGTCGCGCTCACGGCGCCGCTCCCGCCGCCGGGCGCGGACTTCCCGCCGCCGCCCCTCGCGCCGCGGCACGGGCGAGGACGCCGCCCGCGACCAGCGATTCGAGGCGGGCCGGCGCCAGCCGCTCGGCCGGCGCCCAGCCGGCCTCGCCGACCACCCGGACGTAGTGGTCGGTCGTGCCGTGCCAACGGTCTTCGCGGCGCCGCTCCCAGAGCACGGCGGCGGTCTCGCCGAGCCGCCTCGCGCGGAAGCGCCTCGCCCCGGCGCGGGCGACCTCGAGCATGCGGCGCATCCGCTCCTTGACCACCCGCGGCTCCGGGCGGCCGGGCAGCGCCGCGGCCTCGGTTCCGGGGCGCGGCGAGAAGGGGAAGGCGTGGACGCGGGCGAAGCGGGCCGCGCGGACGAACTCCAGGCTCTCGAGGAACTCGCGCTCGCTCTCGCCCGGGAAGCCGACGATGACGTCGGTGGTGATCGCCACCCCGGGCACCGCCCGCCGCACCTCCTCGACGAGCGCCGCGAAGCGCGCCGCCGTGTAGGGCCGGCGCATGCGCTCGAGGGTCGAGTCGCAGCCGCTCTGCAGCGAGAAGTGGAAATGCCGGCAGAGCCGGCCCCCCTCGAAGAGACCGAGCAGCCGGCGGTCGAACTGCCAGGGGGCGATCGAGGTGAGCCGCAGGCGGGCGACCGGCGTGCGCTCGAGCAGCGCCGCGACCAGCTCGAAGAGCCCCGCCTCGCGGGCGCGGCCCGGGAGGCTCGCGGCGGGCGCGCGGTAGGCCGAGATCTGGACCCCGGTGACGACGATCTCGCGGAAGCCGCCGCCGGCGAGCGCCGCCACCTCGGCGACGACCTCGTCGAGCGGCCGGCTGCGCTGGCGGCCGCGGGTCGCCGGGATGATGCAGAACGAGCAGCGCATGTTGCAGCCGTCCTCGACCTTGACCAGGGCCCGCGAGTTGCCGAACTCGAGCGGCACGTAGGGGATGGCCAGGGGCCCGTCGCCGCGGCCGGGCGGCACCGCGTCCGGGAAGGCCTCGTGGACGCGCTCGACGAGCTCGTGCTTGGCGTCGTTCGGCACCACCAGGTCGACCCCGGCGAGGGCCGCCGCCTCGTCCGGCGCCGCCGCCGACCAGCAGCCCGTGACGACCGTGCGGAGGCCCGGCCGCAGCCGCCCGCCGCGGCGCGCCACCTTGCGCGAATCGCGCGCCGCGGCGTGGGTGACGGTGCAGCTGTTGACGACGTGGAGATCGGCCGCCGCCAGCGAGCCCGCGACCTCGTGGCCGGCGGCGGTGAAGCGCCGCGCCAGGTCTTCGAGCTCCGCCTGATTGAGCTTGCAGCCGAGATTGGTGAAGAAGACCCGCATCGCGAGGCATTCTAACCGTGGCGGCCGCCGCGGTCCCGGTCTTCGTGGATTGCGGCGAACCGTGGTATTTTCCGGGGCACCCGGCGCGAGCCGGAACCAGGGATTCAGCTCGAGAGGAGGCGGAGCGATGGTCGTCCGGTCCAGAATGCTACAGGCGCAGCTCGACGCGCCGCACTTGGTGGAGGTGCCCCGCGGGCGCAAGACGGTCTCGATCGACGTCCGCGCCGAGATCACCAACGTCAGCGACTCCGACTACGTGGTCCACGCTCCCAGCCGAAACCACGAGCACTTCTGGCATCTGCTCGACGAGAATCACCGCGAGGTCGCCCGGGGAACGACGGGCGGCGCGAAGGGCGACGATCCGGGCCAGTTCCGCGGCCAGACCATCGGCGCCGGACTGAGCGTCCACGACTCCCACCGCGTCGAGCTGCCCGCCGGCAAGCTGAAGAACGGCAAGACCTACACCCTGCGCAGCGAGTTCTACGGCCAGATGGCCGAGGCGGCGTTCATCGCGGTCTCGCCCGCGAGGAAGGCCCCCAAGAAGGCCGGGAAGAAGGTCGCCAAGGCGGCCAAGAAGGTCGCCAAGAAGGTCAAGAAGAAGGTCGCCCCGAAGAAGGCGAAGAAGAAGTAGCCGCCGGGCCGCGGTCCGCGAGCACTTCGGCGAGGAGCAGGCAGTGCCGGCAGGAGTCGATCTCCGACCCATCGGCCCCGCCGACCGCGAGTTCCTCTACCGGCTCTACGCCAGCACCCGCCAGGCGGAGATGTCGCTCCTCGACTGGAGCGACGCCGAGAAGGAGGAATTCCTGCGGATGCAGTTCGAAGCCCAGCACCGCTACTACGTCGAGCAGTTCCCCGCGGCCCGGCTCGACGTGGTGCTGCGCGAAGGGGAGCCGATCGGGCGGCTCTACGTGGACCGCCGCGACGACGAGATCCGGCTGATCGACATCGCGCTGCTGCCGGAGCACCGGGGAGGGGGGATCGGCGGCGCGATGATGCGGGAGCTCCTGGACGAGGCGCGGGAGGCGGGCATGCCGGTGCGCATCCACGTCGAGCGCTTCAACCCGGCGATGCGCCTCTACCAGCGGCTCGGCTTCGAGCGGCTCGAGGAGCAGGGGGTCTACGACCTGATGGAGTGGCGGCCCTCCTAGGAGAACACCGCCTCGTATCGCATGCCCTTCCCGTCCGGGCCGATCGGCACCAGGAAGATCTCGAGGGCGCCGAGGTCGGCGTGCTCCAGGCGCCAGATCCGCTGGAGCAGGATCGGCTCGGCGGGGCCGCGGAAGACCAGCGAGAAGGGCTGCCGAGAGTGCGAGTCGCCGCCCTCGCCCCGGGCCTCGGTGAGCTCGAGCTCGAGCGGCCCGCCCTCGGGCGGATCGAGCCGGAAGGTCTCGCCGACCCGGCCCGCGAAGTCCTCGACCTTCAGATTCTCGAGCATGGCGCGATCCTATCGCGAAGGCCCCCGGGGTGGCTCGCGTCTTGCACTCACTTGACGACCGCGGGACCCGGTCCCGCAGGGAGAGACCGTAGCCGATGAAGACACCTCCGGCCCCGCTTGCGCGAATCGCCTCCACGGCGCTCCTGGCCGTCGCCGTCTGCGCCGTCCCGTCTTTGGGCGAGGACGCCGCCGACCTCATCCTGCGCGACGGCGTCTTCTACCCGGTCGCGAATCCCGGCGCCGTCCGCGGCAGCCTCGCGGTCCGCGGCGGCCGCATCGCCTACCTCGGCGACGACGCCGGGGCGGCGGCCCTCGCCGGGCCGGGCACCGAGGTCGTCGAGCTCGGCGGCCGCACCGTCACCCCGGGCCTGATCGACGCCCACTCCCACCTGCTCTCGCTGGGCGCCGCGCTCGAGGAGGTCGATCTCGTCGGCACCGCCTCCTACGAGGAGGTGGTGGAGCGGATCCGGGCGGCGGCCGCGGCACTGCCGCCGGGCGCCTGGGTGCGGGGCCGGGGCTGGGACCAGAACGACTGGCCGGTCCAGGCGTTTCCCGATCACCGCCGCCTGAGCGCCGCGGTCCCCGACCGGCCGGTCTGGGTCAACCGGATCGACGGCCACGCGGCCCTGCTGAACTCGAAGGCGATGGAGCTGCTGGGCCTCGATCCCGGGGTCGCCGATCCCGCCGGCGGGCGTTTCCTGCGCGACCCCTCGGGCGGGCTCACCGGAGTGCTGGTGGACGAGGCCATGTCGGTCGCCGGCGCCGGCCTCCCCGGCCCGACCGACGCCGATCGCCGGCGCCGGATCGCCGCCGCCGCCGCCCACTGCCTGGAGCGCGGCCTGACCACCGTGACCGAGCTCGGGGTCGGCGGCATGTCCGTCGCGACCTACGTGGCCCTGCGCGAGGCCGGCGAGCTGCCGCTGCGGGTGGCGCTCTTCCTGACCGACGCGCCGGCGCTGCTCGACCTCTGGCTGGCGAGCGGGCCGCGGCTCGATCCCGGGGCCCGGCTCACCGTGCGCGGCATCAAGCTCTACGCCGACGGCGCCCTGGGGAGCCGCGGCGCCGCCCTCGTCGAGCCGTACAGCGACGATCCGGGAAACCTGGGCCTGCTCATCACCGGCGGCGAGCGGCTGGCCGGGATCTGCCGGCGGGCGCTCGCGGCCGGGTTCCAGGTGGGAATCCACGCCATCGGCGACCGCGGCGCGCTGGTCGCGCTCGACGCCCTCGAAGCCTGCTTCGAGCGACCCCGCCCGGAGGCCCGCTTCCGGATCGAGCACGCGCAGGTGATGCGCCTCCAGGACATCGGCCGGATGGCTGGGCTCGGGGTCATCGCGTCGATGCAGCCGACCCACGCCACCTCCGACATGCCGTGGGCCGGCGAGCGCGTCGGGGACCGCCGCCTCGACGGCGCCTACGCCTGGCGCCGGGTGATCGAGGCCGGCGGGCGGCTGGCCCTCGGCAGCGACTTTCCGGTCGAGTCGGCGGACCCGCGGCTGGGCCTCTACGCCGCGGTCACCCGCCAGGACGCCGGCGGCCGCCCGGCCGGAGGCTGGCTCCCCGATCAGCGGTTGAGCCGCGAGGAGGCGCTGCGCGGCTTCACGCTGGACGCCGCCCACGCCCTCTTCCTGGAAAGCGAGATCGGCTCGCTCGAGGTCGGCAAGCGGGCCGACCTGGTGGTCTTCGGCCGCGATATCATGACCGTGCCGGCGGCCGAGATTCCCGCGGTAGAGGTCGACCTGACCCTCGTCGAGGGCGAGATCGCGTACCGCAGGCGGGAGACTCCATGAGCCGTTCGAGCAGCCCTCTCTCCTCCGGCGGTCTCGTCGCCCTGCTCGTCGGGCTCGCGGTCCTCGCCGGGCTCGCCGGCGCTCCGATGACCTCGACCGCCCAGGACGACGGCTTCACCGAGCTCCGCCGGCGCATGGTCCGCGAGCAGATCCTGCAGCGGGGCGTCAAGCAGCCCGGCGTCCTCCAGGCGATGGGAGACGTGCCCCGGCACCTGTTCGTGCCGGAGGAGATCCGCGATCGCGCCTATCTGGACGGGCCGCAGCCGATCGGCGCCAACCAGACCATCTCGCAGCCCTACATCGTGGCGCTGATGACCGAGCTGCTGGGGCTCGAGGGCGACGAGAAGGTGCTGGAGATCGGTACCGGCTCCGGCTACCAGGCTGCGATCCTCTCGCGGCTGGCGCGGGAGGTCTACACCATCGAGATCCGCGAGTCGCTGGCCAAGAAGGCCAGGAAGACGCTGACCGACCTGGGCTACGCGAACATCCGCTTTCGCGTGGGGGACGGATATATGGGATGGCCGGAGGCCGCCCCGTTCGACGGCATCATCGTCACGGCGGCGCCGGACGACGTGCCGCAGGTGCTGATCGACCAGCTCAAGGAGGGAGGGCGCATGGTGATTCCGGTCGGGAGCTACATCCAGGACCTGCTGGTCATCACCAAGACCGCCGACGGGGTGCACACGCGACGCGAGGCTCCCGTCCGGTTCGTACCCATGGTTTCGGATCCGGACGACGGATAGACCGCCTACGGATCGGCCATTGATTGCCGGCGACGCCGGCGGGAGGTCGATCGATGAGATCAACTTCAACCCACGTGCTCACCGCGGCCGCGCTCCTTGCGGCGCTCGCCGCCTTCTCCTGCGACGACGACTCGCCGACCCAGCCGGGTGCGGTCGAGTTCCGCAGCCTCCTCGAGAGCGGGGATTCCGGGATCCACGAGCGGCGCGACGAGGCGATCCGCGACGCAAACCGCTTTCGCCAGGTGTGGAGCGAGATCGCCCACGCCGGGCCGCCGCCGCCGATCGACTTCGGCCGCGAGTCGGTGGCGGTCTCCACGCTCGTCGGGACCAGCGGCTGCTTCAGGGTCGAGATCCGGGACGTCGCCGCCGCCGGCGACGGGGTTCGGGTGCGCGTGGTCGAGAAGGAGCCCGGCCCGAGCTGCATCTGTACGGCGCACATCTCGACCCCGATCCACGTCGTGGCCTTCACCCGGGTCGCGGGAGGCGTGTTCTTCCACCGCGAGCGCGAGACGATCGCCTGCGGCTAGCGGCGGCCCGCGGCTAGCCGCCGGCGAAGAAGCGGCGGAAGCGGGGGGCAAAGAGGCCCACGTACGCCGCGAATCCCAGGGCGGCGGCCACGATCGACAGCGCCAGGCGCCAGCCGGCATGATCGCCGGCCGCGAAGTAGGCGATCAGGAAAAGGGGCGCCGGGAGGAGGTACACCCGGGCGAGGTCGCCGAGCAGGGCGCGGAAGCCGGGCGGCGAGATGCGGTAGATCGCCCAGGTGGAGACCGCCGCGCCCAGCGGCAGGAAGTTGGCCCACGCCATCCCCACGGCGCCGAGCCGCGCGGTCAGGGCGATGCCCCCCGCGCCCAGGGCGAGCAGGGTGAGCAGCGAGGAGATGACCAGCACGCGGTCCTGGTGCCGGCTCATCAGGAGCTCGTTGGCGCAGCGGCTGAACGGCTGGATCAGCGGGGCGAAGCAGAGAATCCGCAGGAAGTCCGCCGAGGCCGGCCACTGCTCGCCGCCGAGGATCCGCACCACCAGCTCGGCGTTGGCGAAGAGCAGCATGGCGGCGGGCACCTCCACCGCCAGCAGGAACAGGGTCGCCAGCCGGTAGGCCTCGAACTGCTTGCGCCGATCGCCGCCGAGCTTGACCAGGGTGGGGAAGAGGGCGCGGTTGATCGGCAGGGCGAGCTGCCGGGCGACGAGGAAGGCGAGGAGCAGGGCGAAGTTGTAGATCCCCACCGTGCTGCCCGAGAAGCGGGCGGCGAGGACGAAGGGATCGACGAAGCCGGAGAGCAGGATGAGCAGCGAGATGAGCACCAGCGGCAGGCTCGCGCGCACCAGCGGCAGGGTGGCGCCCGGGACCCAGGTCAGGGGCATGCGGTGCTTGAAGGCCCGCCACCAGAGGCTGGCCGCGAACACCGCCACGCCGGCGATGTGGGCGACGATGAGGCTCCAGACGCCGTGGCCCTGGAGCGCCAGGACCACCGAGACCGCCGCGAACGTGAGGTTGCGGGCCACCTCGGGCAGCACCGTGCGGCCGACCTCGATCTCGGCCTCGAAATAGGTCAGCGGCACCTTCGCGAGGCCCTCGAGGAAGAGGAAGAGGGTCAGCGCGCGCAACACCGGCACGACCTCCGGGTTGGCCTCGGAGTAGGCGAGCGCCAGCAGCGGAGCGCCGAGCCAGACGAGGGCGGCCGTCGCTCCCCCCCAGAGCAGCTCGACGGCGAGGAAGTTTCCGTACGGGCGCACCTTGGAGCGGACGACGTGGCCCGGAAGGCCGAGGTCGCGCACCTGCCCCAGCAGCAGGAAGAGTGGCTCCCCCCATCCCCACAGGCCCCAGTGGGTGGTCAGGATCAGGCGCCGGAGGACGATCTCCACCGCGTAGCGCACGCCGACGCGCCAGACCTGGGAGACGGTCCCGGCGCCGACCGAGCGCAGGAAGAGGCTCGGCGTCGGGGTGACGGCCCGGACCGCGCCCTGCTGGCTGGTCGCGCTCACGATCGGGTCGGACGGCGGCGTCCGCCCTCTCGCAACATGGCGTGGAAGTTCGCGAGCACCTGCGGCGCTACTCGATCGGCTGCCGGGGGGTCTCTTCGATCGGCTCGGGCGCCTCCAGCCGGCGCTTCGACTGCTCCGCGATCTTCATGTCCTCCAGCCGCTTGCCCATCGGCAGCAGCCGGCGGTCGAACGAGCCGACCGCCCGGTTGTAGGCGTCGAGCGCCGTCTTGAGACCGCGGCCGACCGCCCCCAGGTCGCCGCCGAACTTCGCCGCCCGCTCGTAGAGCTCGCGCGCCGCGGCGGCGATCGCCTGGGCGTTCTCCGCCATCGCCTGCTGCTGCCAGTAGATGGCCACGGTCCGCAGCAGCGCCACCAGGGTCGTCGGCGTCGCCACCAGCACCTTGGAGCGCAGCGCCTCGACCTGCAGCTCGGGGTCCTTGGCGAAGGCGGCGGCGAGGAAGGGGTCGCCGGGCAGGAACATCACCACCAGGTCGACGTCGGCGCCGAGCGCCTCGGCGTACTCGCGGGAGGCGAGCGCGCGGACGTGGGCCCGCAGATCGCGGACGTGGCGCTCGAGCGCCTTCTCTCGCTCGGCCTCGGAGGGCGCGCTGCCGGCCTCGAGAAACGCGGTCAGCGGCGCCTTGGCGTCCACCGCGATGCGGCGGCCGCCCGGCAGCCGCACGGTCATGTCGGGCCGGGCGCCGCCGGCGAGGGTCTCCTGCTCCTCGAAGTCGCAGTGGGCGGTCATGCCCGCCAGCTCGGCCACGTTGCGCAGCGCGATCTCGCCCCAGCGGCCCCGCACCTGGGAGCTCTTGAGCGCCGTGGTCAGGCTCGTCGTCTTCTCCTCCAGGGTGCTCGTCGCCAGCATGAGCTGCTTCACCTGCTCGTCGATCCGCGAGTAGGCCTCGACCCGGGCGCTCTCGATCTCGCGGGTGCGCGCCTGGAGCTGTTCGAGCTGCTCGCGGAGCGGCCCGAGCAGCGCCTCGATCGCGACCTTGCGCTCCTCGAGGTCGGAGGTCGCCTGGCCGCGCACCGCCGACAGCTTCTGCTCGGCGAGCGACAGGAACTGCTCGGTGTTGCCCTTCAAGGCTTCGCCGGCGAGTGACCGGAAGGCGTCCGCGAGCTGGCCGCGGGCCTCCTCGAAGAACCGCCGCTGGCGCTCGAGCTGCTCGGCGCTCTGCTCGACCCGCTCGTCGGCCACCGCCAGCCTCCGGTCGAGGTCGCGGACGGTCGCCTGGTGCTGGTCTAGCTCCGCCTCGAGCTCCCGGCGGCGGGCGCGCTCGGCCTCCGCGGTGGCCTCGGCGACGGAGAGCCGCTCCGCCTCCTCCAGCCGGGCGCGGCTGATCCGGCGGTTGCGCAGCGCGGTCGCCAGCAGCCAGGCGAGGAGAGCGCCCGCGACGAAGGCGACGGCGAGCTCGGGCGCGAAGGGCATCCTGTGGGCGGGCCGCGGCTGCGGACGCCGGGGGCCCGGCGGTCCGCGCGAGAGAAGGAATGGTGGAGCAGAAGGGATTTGAACCCTCGACCCCCACGTTGCGAACGTGGTGCTCTCCCAGCTGAGCTACTGCCCCACGCGCGAACCGCAGCGCATTCTAGCGTTCGGGCGGAAAGCGGGCAACACGATGCGGCTGCACGGAGATCCGCCGGCCCCCCCGAGCCGTGGCGGCCGGCCTCGGTGCCGGCCGGGGCGCTACCAGGGGACCCGGGTGCCGGTGAAGGGCAGGACGACCTCTTCGGCGTGGCCGGCACCGCGCAGCGCGGCGGCCAGGGCCTTGCGGGCCGGGTCCTCGCCGTGGTTGAGGAAGATCCGCCCCGGCCGGCCCGGCAATTGGCTGCACCAGTGGAGCAGGTCGTCGTGGTCGCCGTGGGCGGAGAGGCCGTGGAGCGTCTGGACCTCGGCGCGCACCGGCACGACGTCGCCGTGGATCGCCACCGTGCGGGCGCCGTTGACGAGCGCCCGGCCGCGGGTGCCCGAGGCCTGGTAGCCGACGAAGACGACGGCGTTGCGGTCGTCCGGAAGCCGGTGCTTCAGATGGTGGACGACGCGGCCGCCGGTGGCCATGCCGCTGGCGGCGACGATCACCGCGGGCTGGCGGCGGCGGTTGAGGGCCTTCGACTGCTCGACGCTGCGGCAGCGCTGGAAGCGGTCGGGGTCGAGGGCGCTCAGACCCTGGGCCTCGATCTCCTCGAGATCTTCGTCGTGCTCACCGTGCGCCCGCTGGTAGAGCTCGGTGGCCTTGATCGCCATCGGGCTGTCGAGGAAGACCGCGTCGGGGTCGAGGTGCCCGTCCCGCGCCAGCTCGTCCAGGTGGTAGAGGACCTCCTGGGTGCGCCCGAGCGCGAAGGCCGGGATGATGACGCTGCCGCCGCGGGCGAAGACCCGCTGGATCAGCCGCCGGAACTCCTCCTCGGCGTTGACCTCCTTGTGCGAGCGGTCGCCGTAGGTCGATTCCAGCACCAGGGCCGCCGGCGGGTCGAGCGGCGGCTCGGGGTCCTTGAGGATCGGCACGTGATAGCGGCCCAGGTCGCCGGAGAAGCACCACGTGCGGCGCTCGCCGTCCGCCCCCTTGGCCTGGATCTCGACCGAAGCGGCGCCGAGCAGGTGGCCCGAGCGCCGAAAGCGCACCCGCACCCCGGGCACGATCTCGGTGAGCTCGTCGAAGCGCACCGGCCGCAGGAGCTTGAGCGCCTTGCGGGCGTCCTTCTCGTCGTAGAGCGGCTTCGGGTCGCGGTGGCGGCTGTAGCCCTTCTTGCGGGCGTAGCGGGCCTGCTCCTCCTGCAGCCGGCCGGCGTCCTGGAGGATCAGCGAGACGAGGCCGCGGCTCGGGCGGGTGCAGTAGATCGGGCCCTCGAAGCCGCGGTCGACGAGCTTCGGCAGGAGGCCGGTGTGGTCGAGGTGGGCGTGGGTGACGACGGCCGCGGTGAGCGCGTGCGGCTCGTAGGGGAACGGCTTCCAGTTGCGCTCTTCGAGCTCGTCCTCGCCCTGGTAGAGCCCGCAGTCGACGACGATCCGGGTGTCGCCCCACTCGAGGAGCGTGTTGCTGCCGGTGACGGTGCCGCAGGCACCGTAGAAGCGGACTTCGGCCATGGCGGATTGTTCGCGGCGCCCTCTCTCGACGGGCACCTGAGTCTATCACCGGTCCATCCGCCGCTCTCGAAGTGGTGGCGTCGGCGCCGCCGGCGCACCGGGCCCCGCGGAGGTCCTCCCGGGGCCGGCGCGAGCTGGTCGGACTTCGGCGGGAGTCGTCCGTCGGCGGTGCCCGGCGCGGGCGGTGCCAGCGC
>JBFJMD010000024.1:0-12968 GCA_041634115.1 Thermoanaerobaculia bacterium
GAGGCGATTGACGCCTTCGGCTTCGCCCGACGGCCCCGAGCCGGCCCAGCGGCCGGCGCCGGTGTTGGGGGTGAACTCGCCGAAGGTCAGCCGCTCGACCCGTCGGCTCGCCAGGTGGATCCGGTAGACGTCGGCGCCGTCGAGCGGCAGGTGATCGCGCTGCCGGTTCAGCCGCTCGGGCCGCAGATCCGGAAACAGGCTGTAGTAGACCCACTCGCCGTCGAAGGAGACGAACGGATCGGTCACCGAGCCGAAGCCGGACTCGACCAGCACCTCTTCGCTGCCGTCGGGATGGAGCAGCATCAGGTCGGCCCCCGGCTCGAGCCGCGCGGGGTGGAGGGCCTCGGCCCAGATCGTCGGCTCCCCGTCGCCGGGGCGCGGCTGGCGCACGTAGACGATGTCGTAGTCCACGGCGGGCCCGGCCGCCGCCTGGAGGCCGCCGGCGAGAGGTGCGGCCGCCGCCGCGAGCAGGGCGAGCGCGGCGGCGAGCGCCCGGAGCGACGCCCGCGCGCCGTTGCGGGCCGCCGCGAGCCGGCCGCGCCGGCCACCGAAGTCGATCTCTCCGAGTGCGATCCTCGACACCCGGAGAATCTAGACAGCCGCGCGCCCTCCGGCAGCGACCTGGCTCACAGCCGGGCTATGGAGTCGGTCACAGGGCCGCGCCCGGAGGCGCGGCGGCCGGCGCCGCCCCGCGGCGACGCCGGCAGGAGCGGGCTATCCGATGGTCTCGGTCGGCGCCTTTCCGCGCGCGCCGGTGTGCAGCTCGCGCAGGCAGTGGAAGCAGCCGTCGTAGCCCTTGCGCTGCCATTCGGCCACCACGCTCGGCGGCGGGGTCCGGTTCTCCTTGTAGATCTCGTTCTCCAGGCTGCGGGTGCCGGTGATGTTGAACCGGTTCTCCGGATCGATGAGCTGCGCGTAGTGACAGTTCTTCTTGTGCAGCTCCAGCGCGTTCGGGTTCGTGTTGGCGACGAGCAGCACTCGCTTCGCGCCGGACAGGAAGCGCCGCACCAGGACGAAGAAGAGCAGCAGCAGCAGCAGCAAGAGCAGCCAGATGAGACAGCCCGGCCAGATGCCCTTGGCCGCCACCAGCTTCACCAGGCTGCCCGCCGGCACGGACACGCCGGCCGCCGGCTCCTGGTCGATCACCTTGCCGCTGCCGGCCCACGCCCGGCGGGTGGAGACCTCGGGGACGAGCCCCACGCGCTCGCACTCGGCGACCGCGTCGTCCACCGGCCAGCCCACGAAGTCGGGGATCTCGACGCCCGGCTCCTTTCCGTCGCCGATCTCGATCTCCGCCTCGGCGCACTCCTCCACCTTCCCCTTGCCCCTCCACGCCTCGACGCAGGCCTCGTTCACCAGCCGCGCCGTACAGGCGATCTCCTCGGTGGCGCCGGGCGCCAGCGGTCCGATCTCGCGGTTGCAGGCGGGGGCCAGCGGATCGACGATCCGCAGCTTTTCGAGCTCGCAGGCGCCGGTGTTCTCCACCCAGATGCTGACCTTCACCTCGGGTCCGAGCGCCTCGGCCTTCTTCTTGATGGCCACGTCGACGAACTCGACGGTGGAGGGGTCGTAGTCGGTGAGCACCTGGCCGCCCTCCCCCTCGCCCCGCACCCGCACGACGTTCTCGAAGACGCAGAGCTGGCTTCCGCCTTCACCCCGCGGCAGCTCAGCCGCCGGGACGACGCACTCGTATCTCTCGCTCGTCCGCGGCGCCATGGTGCCGATCTCGCGCCCACAGCCCGGCGCCTGCTCGTCGCTCACCACCACGTCGGTCAATTCGAAATCGTTGCCGTTGGTGACCTCGATCTCGAAGGTGACGTCGGAGCCTGCCGGCAGCGTGCGCCGGTCGGCCCCCCGCTCCTGCTTGCGGATGCGGATGCGGACCGGGGGCGGCTCGCCGGGGTTGCAGTAGTGGCTCGGGTCGCTCGCCCGCAGCTCGCTGCCGGTCCGGTCCACCGCCCGGACGGTGGCGGTGTTCTCGTAGAGCCAGGCCGAGGTCCGTCCGCCGCAGCGGCCGCGGACGCGCGTGCCCTCGGGCAGCGAGCTCACCCGCTGGGCGGTCCCCACCACCTCGTAGATCCAGGTCTCGGCGGGACCGAGCTGGCCGTCGCCGTCGGCGTCGCCGCCGATCCGGTTGGTGATCTCGCCCAGCCGGTCGTCGGTGAGCGAGGTGACCCGCAGCGGCTCGTCGGAGAGGTTGGTGGCCTCGTAACGCCAGGTGACGGCGCCGCCGGGCGCGATCGCCGGGGCCTCCCCGTCGTTCGGCCGGTCGGCGTCGAAGCCGTTGGTGGACTTCTCCAGCTTGAGGGCGGGCCGCAGCACGATGTTGTCGATCCCGCCCGAGCCGTTGAATGCCACGCGCAGCGTCCGCACCGCGCGAAACGGCGGCCGGCGGCCGTCGGGGTACTCGACGTGACAGTCCGGGCCGATGAGGGTGGGGTCCATCTCGGAGAGATCGGCGACGCCGTTGTCGCCGGTGTGCACCAGCACCCGGCTGGTCGTGCCGTCGGCGTGCACGAAGGTCAGCTCGGCGTCGGGCTCTTCGACGTCGATCAGCCGGATGTCGTCCACCGTCACCCAGCCGAGGGCGCTGAAGTCGAACTCGAGCCTGCCGCCGGGCTGCCCCTCGTCGTCGGGATTGGGGATCTTGCCGCCGCTCAGGGTGTCGAGGTGCTCCTCGACGATGAGGATCTTGCCGAGTCGGATGGCGTTCTGGCAGGGCTGTCCGCGGCGGCCGGCGCTGCCGAGCCCCGGCCCCCGGCCGCCGCCCGGGAGCTCGAAATCGCCGTTCGGCGAGCCGAGATCGGGATCGTTCCCAGTCGGCCGCGAAGAATCGAAGATGACGGCCGCGTTGTCGCCCGGGAACCGGGGATTGAGCCCCGTCACCCGCACCGGGCCGACGCCCGGGACCACCAGGAGGTCGGAGACGACCGTCCCCGCCTCGAGATTCTCGAAATCGATGATCGTGTCCGCCGCCGCGCTCGAATCGGCGGCCGCCAGCAGGAGAACGCCGGCCCATAGCCCCAGTGCTCTGCGCATGGTCCCTCCCAATCTCAGCATTGCGATCCGGTCGGAAATCCCATACCTGCGTCTGCCCACCGTGCGGACTGTCGCGGCGCTCGCAAGGCCGCTTCTGTAGCCCGTCCCCTGACAACCTGTGTTACGAATGAGTCTACTCCAGACCCGCCGCCTCCACAAGCCGAGCGCCCCGGCGGCCGCCCTGTAGAATCCCCCGGGCCGATGGACGACGCACCGCAGACCGCCGCCGCGCCGACCTATTTCGAGGACGTCGCGGTCGGGGCGCGGAGGCGCAGCCGCTCGCGCGCCGTCTCCCGCGAGGAGATCCGCGCCTTCGGCCGCGCCTTCGACCCGCAGCCCTTCCACGTCGACGACGAGGCGGCCGAGCGCACCCACTGGGGCGGCTTGATCGCCAGCGGCTGGCACACTGCGGCGATCGCGATGCGGCTGCTGGTCGAGGATCTGATCCAAGGGGCCGGGGTGGCGAGCCTGGGCTCGCCCGGCGTCGACGAGCTGCGGTGGCTGCTGCCGGTGCGGCCGGGCGACGAGCTCACGGTCGAGACCCGGGTGCTCGACAAGACGCCCTCCCGCCGCCGGCCCGACCGCGGCACCGTGCGGCTGGAGGTGGTGGTCCGCAACCAGCGCGACGAGGTGGTCCTGACGATGATCTCCCTGGGGCTGGTGCGGCGGCGGCCGGCCGCGGCGGCGGCGGGCCGTCAGCCCGAAGCGGCCACGTGATAGAAGGTCTGGCTGGCGAAGAGCCGCACCGGCCGCAGCAGGTAGGACCGCTCCGACCCGCGATAGAAGTCGCGGATGACGAGCTCGCCGGCGGGGCCCGGCAGGATCGCCACGTAGTGGCTGCGCTCCGACACGGCGCGCGCGTACTCCTCGTCCAGGTGCCAGCCGAAGCGGAAGGGGTGCACCTCGAAGATGCCGACGAACTCGCCCCGCGGGCGCTGCCGGTCGTAGAAGCGCAGCTTCTCCTCGAAGCTCAGCTCGTACGGACGCGTCTCCCAGGTGGCGAAGTGCAGCACCAGGCGGCCGGCCTCGTTGCGCAGCGCGCCGTGGCCGGCGCCGTCGGGGTCGCTCTCCAGCCGTCTGCGCAGCCGCGCCGGGGTGCGCGGATCGACCCCCTTCCGGCTCAGCCCCGAGCGGACCTCGGGGTCATCGAGCGCGCGCAGCAGGCCCTCGAGGTCTCCCTGCAGGTAGAGCCGCGCGAGGCCGGGGAACAGGCTCTCGTTGCGCTGCTGGGTCGCCCGCGACGCCCGCGCGGCGCCGGTCAGGTGGGGGTGGAACTCCAGCGTGCCGTCCACCGCGTAGACCAGGCCGCCCGGGTTCATCAAGGTCTCGCGCCGCAACAGCCGCGCGATGCGCCGCGAGCTGCGCGGGTCCTTGAGCAGGGGCCCCAGGTCGTCGCCGCGGTAGTGGGCGCGGCTGAAGTAGCCGAGGACCGCCTCGTGGGAGACGCGAAACCGGATCTCGAGCGCCAGCGCCACCACCGAGAGGGCCGCCACCGCCGCCGAGACGCCGACGATCGCCGCCCTCAGGTAGCGGCGATGGATCAGCCGCCGCAGCCCTTCGAGACTCGATCCGAAGCCCGCGATCAGAATGACGCCCCTTCCCGGCCCTTTCGAGCCACCCCCCGCCCCCACTCCCGGTTCCGACGATTCGCCGCAAGGCTAACCCACCGCCGTCAGGACTTCGTCATGAGTGCGATCGGCCTATGGCCATGGATCGAAGCGCCGGCCTAGCGCACCCGTTTCGCTTCGATGAGCGCGACCCCCTGGATCCAGGTCGCTCCGCCGTCGTAGGAGCGGTGGGCTCTCCTCTCTGGCGATCGGTTCGGCGCGGCAGGCGCCGTCCGCGCCCCGATTCTAGCGACCCTCTCCGCGGCGCCGCCCGTGCTACCATCGGCCGCCGCAGCGGCCCGCCGGGGGCGCCGACCTCTTCCTCCGCGGAGGCTTCCAACATGAAAGTCCGAGACTCCACTTTTCTCATCACCGGCGGCGCCTCCGGTCTGGGCGAGGCGACCGCCCGAAGGCTCGTGGCGGCCGGCGCCCGCGTCGCGATCGCCGACGTCAACCGGGAGCGCGGCGAGCGCCTGGCGGAGGAGCTCGGCGCGAGCGCCCGCTTCGCCTCCACCGACGTCACCGACGAGGCGGCCGTCCGCGCCGCCGTCGGCGCCGCGGTCGAGGCCTTCGGGCGGCTCGACGGGGCGGTGAGCTGCGCCGGCGTCGGCGACCCCGCGAAGGTGCTGGGCAAGCAGGGCCCCCATCCGCTGGCGCTATTCGAGAAGGTCGTCCGGATCAACCTGATCGGCACCTTCAACGTGCTGCGGCTGGCCGCCGAGCGGATGGCCGCCAACGAGCCCGACGCCGAGGGCGAGCGCGGCGTGATCGTGAACACCGCCTCCGTGGCGGCCTTCGAGGGGCAGATCGGCCAGGCCGCCTACAGCGCCTCGAAGGGCGGCGTCGTGGGGCTCACCCTGCCCGCCGCGCGCGAGCTCGCCCGCCACGGGATTCGCGTCGTCACCCTCGCCCCGGGGCTCTTCGACACGCCGCTGCTGGCCGGGCTGCCGGAGGCCGCGCGGGTCTCTCTCGGCGAGCAGGTGCCCTTTCCGCCGCGGCTGGGCCGGCCCGACGAGTACGCCGCCCTGGCGCTGCACGTGATCGAGAACCCGATGCTCAACGGCGAGGTGATCCGGCTCGACGGCGCGCTGCGGATGGCCCCCCGCTAGAAGCGGTACGAGCGTCCCTTCCATGCGCCACCGCGGCCGGTGTGGTGGCGCCAGGCGGCGTGCGCCGTCATCAGCGCGTAGAGAATCCCGGCGAAGGGCAGGGTCGCCGCCCAGGCGATCGGCGCCCGGTGGTGGCGGACGGCGGGCGCCAGCGCCCGGGCCTCGAGCGCCCAGGCGGCGAGCGCGGCGACGAGGGCGACGAGCGCCGGCGGCGCCGCCGGGCCGGCGACGAGCCGGCCGGCGGCCGCGGCGGCGACGAAGGGGGGCGCGGCGACCAGCAGGACGAGCCCCGCCAGGGTCAGCGCCAGCAGGGCCGGCCGGTAGCGGAGCTGGACGTAGGCGCTGCGCGCGACCATCCGCCAGATCGCCGCCAGGCCTTCGTAGGGCCGCACCGACTCGATCTCGGCGTCGAGACCGAGCCACACCCGGCCCCCGGCCGCCGCCACCC
This sequence comes from Thermoanaerobaculia bacterium, assembly GCA_041634115.1. GTDB lineage: Bacteria > Acidobacteriota > Thermoanaerobaculia > Multivoradales > JAHEKO01 > JBFJMD01. The sequence continues at coordinate 6,204 of JBFJMD010000024.1, forward strand.
GCCGGGCCAGCGCGACGTCGTCGATGACGGCGCCCTTGAGCGCGGCCAAGCCGCCGGCCTGCCGCAGGGTCCGGGCGCGAACGAGCGCCAGCCCGCCGGCGGCGGCGACGACCCGCGACTCCGGCCGCCGCACCCGGCGAAACGGATAGAGGAGCTGGAAGAAAAAGACGAAGGCGGGCATGAGGAGACGCTCCCAGAAGCTGCGCGCGCGCAGCCTCGCCATGACCGAGACCAGGTCGTACGTGGCGCCGTCGAGCCCGCCGCGCGCCACTTCGAGAAGCGCCGCCGCCACGCCGGTCCGCAGCCGCACGTCGGCATCCACGAACAGCAGCCATTCGGGCTCGCCGCCCGCCCGCCCGGCGGCCGCTTCGACGCCGCGGGCGAGGGCGTGGACCTTGCCCGTCCACCCGGGCGGAGGCGGCGGCGCCCGGACGACCGTCAGCCGGTCGGCCCGGTCCGCTGCGGCGGCGATCTGCCGCGCGGCGGGGGCGGTGCCGTCGCGAGAGCCGTCGTCCACCAGGATCACCCGCCGGGCCTCGGACAAAAGGGCCGGCAGGGTGACCGGGAGGACCTCCGCCTCGTCGCGCGCCGGCACGATCGCGACGACGCCGGCCGCCGTCCCGCCGCCGGCCGCGCCGGCGGCCGGCAGCCGCAGCTCCCGCGGCCAGGCGCGCGAGCGGTCGAGCGCGAGGGCGACCCAGAACAGCAGCGGCAGCAGGCCGAAGAGCGCGAGCCAGGGCACGGAAGCGGTCGCGGCGGGGCCGGGTCAGCGCCCGGCGGCGAGGAGCGCGCGAAGCTCCTCGACCCGCCGCCGGTTGGCGCCCAGGTCCGAGTGGCCGACGCGGGAGGCCGAGCGCACCTGGAGGACTCCGGCCTCGCGGTCGAGCTCCAGCTCGAGATCGTCCACGAAGCCGAAGAGCGGACTCCGGAACTCGGCCCGCAGGTAGGTCCCCGCCTCCTCCTCGACCACCCGCGCCCGGGGCATCCGCTCGATCGCCCGCCGGGCGGCGTCGATCGCCCCCTCCGGCGCCGCCAGCGGCTCGACCCGGCGACCGGGCCGGGCCGCCCGGCTCGAGACGCAGTTCGGCGTGCCGGGACAGGGGGCGAGGCGCTCCCGGGCGGGGCTCGCCGGCGGGCGCCGCGACTCGGCGCCGAGCAGGACGAGCCGCGCCACGAAGACGAGCGCCAGCAGCGCGGCGACGGCGATCGCGGTCTTGAGGATCATCGCCTCACCATAGCCGATTCACTTCGCGTCCGTCTCCGCGGTCGCGCCGGCTTCCCGGCAGAGGGCCTCGATCGACTGCTCGCGCTGCGGGTCCCGGCCGCGGGCGGCGAAGCGCTCGGCGATGATCTCCCGCGAGAGCGAGGGCGGCTCCGCGGCGCGGTAGCGCTCCCGCCGCGCCCGCACCTCGGGGCTGGCGAGCCGGGGGCAGTACTCCTCGACCAGGATCGGCGCGACCCGCTTCCATCGCCAGCGGGTGAAGTGGCTGTTGTTGTAGGTCTCGTCGAAGAGCGGGTTGACGTAGTCGCGGAGATCGATCGGCCGGGCCAGCCGCCAGCCCTCCTCTTCGAGGACCAGGAATGGCGGCTCGGCGTGGCAGAGGTCGCGGGCCAGCACCAGCCCGCGGAAGTTGGCCTCCAGATCGGCGTGGGAAAACACCCCGTCCGTGAGGCCGCCGGTCAAGGTCGCCTCGATCCGCAGGCCCCAGCGGGTCGCCCGCTCGATCGCCTCGGACTCGGAGGCCCCCTTGCGGCGCGCCCGCCGGTAGGCGCGGTAGTAGGCCCGGCCCGACAGCCCGAGCATGTGGCCGAGCTTGTCGACGCCGAGGTAGACGTCGCCGACCCGGATCGTGCGCGCCAGCGGCAGCAGGAAAGGAAACGCCGCGCGCCGGAAGATGCTCATCCGCAGGTGGCCGAAGTAGCCGACCTCGCGCCCCGGGTAAACGTCGACCCGCGAGTCCTTCACCACGAAGGCGCGCAGCCGCGAGAAGACGAGGTTGCGCGCGTAGCGGCGGAAGATCCGAGCCGGCAGCGCCTCGCAGGGCGTGCGCTCGGGCCGCTTGCGGTTGACCCGCTCCAGCACCCGCCAGGCGTTCTCGTTCAAGAACTCGTTGAGCACCGGGGCCGCGTCCTCCAGCTCGATCCCCCAGACCAGGTACTGGTCGCTCTCCAGCGCCGCCGCCGGCCCGGAGACCGCGAGCGTGAGCGCCGCGATCGCGGCGAGGGCCGCCGTCCGGAGTTGCGGGGTCCCGAGCACCGCGGCGAGTATAGAGGGCCGATCGGTTATCCTGTCGCTTCCGCGGCCGAATCCCCATGTCCGAGTGGCTCAACCTCGCCTTCCGCTGGTTCCACGTCGTCGCCGGCGTCCTGTGGATCGGCCAGACCGCGTTCTTCGCCTGGCTCGACAGCCGGATGACCGTGGAGGCCGGGCCGGACGGCAGGGAGCAGGTGTGGATGGTTCACAGCGGCGGCTTCTACGTCGTGGACAAGCAGCAGGTGCCGGAGCTGCTGCCGCGCACCCTGCACTGGTTCAAGTGGGAGTCGGCGGCCACCTGGGCGAGCGGCTTCCTGCTCCTCGTCGTCGTCTACTACCTCGGCGGCGCGCTGGTGGACCCGGCGTCGGGCGTCCCGGTCGGCCTCGCGACGGCGGTCGGCGTCGCGCTGCTCCCCGCGAGCTGGATCGTCTACGACCTGCTCTGGAAGGCCTGGCTGGAGAGGCGGCCGGCGCTGGGCGCGGCGCTCGGCGTCGTCCTCTGCGCCGCGGTCGCCTGGGGGCTCACCGGCGTGATGGGCGGGCGCGCCGCCTACATCCACGTCGGCGCCATGCTCGGCACCCTGATGGCCGCGAACGTGTGGGTGCGGATCCTGCCCGCCCAGCGCCAGCTCATCGCCGCCGCCCGCGAGGGCCGGACCGCCGACCCGGAGCTCGCGGCGCGCGCCAAGCGCCGCTCGAGCCACAACACCTTCCTGGCGATCCCGGTGATCTTCATCATGATCAGCAGCCACTTCCCCACCGCCTCCTACGGCCATCGCTGGAACTGGGCGATGCTCGCCGGCTTCGTCGTGGCCGGATTCGCCGCGCGCGGGCTGATGAACCTCTGGAACCGCAAGGGGTAGCTTCGATCTGGGTGCTCCGCGGATGGACGAGCGGACCGCCGCCGCTCTCGGTCGCCTGAACCGCGCGTTCTACGAGCGCTTCGCCGAGGACTTCAGCCGCACCCGCCGCCGGCCCTGGCCGGGCTGGGAGCGCCTGCTCGAGACGCCGGGGGCCGCTGAGCTCGCCGGTCGCCGGCGGCGGATCCTCGACGCCGGCTGCGGCAACGGCCGCTTCGCCGCCTTCCTCGAGGAGCGCCTCGGCTCCGATCTCGACTACCTGGGCGTCGACGCCAGCCCGGCGCTCCTGGGGATCGCCCGCGAGCGGGCCGGCGATGCGCGCTCCACGAGGCGCTTCCTCGCCCTCGACCTCGTCGCCGACGCCGGCGCCGGCCTGCCGGCGGGCCCCTTCGACCTCGTCGCCGCCCTCGGCCTGCTCCACCACGTGCCGGGCGCCGGTCGCCGCCGGGCCCTGCTGGCGGCGCTGGCCCGGCGGCTCGCCCCCGGCGGCTGCCTGGCCCTCGCCTTCTGGCAGTTCGGCGACCGCGAGCGTTTCCGCCGCCGGATCGTCCCCTGGGAGACCTACAACCGGACCGCCGCGGAGCCGATCGACCCGAACCGGCTCGACGAGCACGACGTCCTTCTCGCCTGGGGAGACGCCGAGACCGACCCGCTCGCAGCGGGCCGCGTCCGCTACTGCCACTGGACCACCCCGCCAGAGGCCGAAGCCCTCGCCCGCGCGACCGCCCTCGAGACCGGGGCCCGCTTCCGCGCCGACGGCGAGACCGGCGACCTGAACCTCTACTACCTCCTGCGACGACCGAAGCGGTAGGCCCTGACCCGTGCACAGGGCGCGTCAGTCAGGTGCGCCCTCCACGGCTCGGGCGCCCGCCACAGGTGGGCGATTCCTTCTCCCGCGGCCGGCCGCCCGCCGGAATCCCGGATCGCTGCAGTCCGAAGAGGCGTCCCGGGGGCCGGGGAGGCCCTCGCCGGGGATCTCTCCGCCAGCGCTCGCTCCAGTCTCCGAAGGCCACCGTCGGCCGGCGCGCACGCGGAGCGCAGGCGCGAGCCCCCCGTCAAAGTCCGACGGGCTCGCGCCGGTCCCCGGAAGGGCCTCCCCGGACCCCGGGACGCCGGCGGTGCCGAAGCCGCTTCCGATATCCTGAGCGCATCGTGGCCCCCGAATACCAGGGCTTCCGCCCCGAGCGCTACGAGGCCGCGCTCGCCGCGATCGTGCGCGAGATCGCCGCCCTCGACTCGTCCGACCCCCGGGCCCTCGACCGCGTGCTGCGCCGCCATCCCAAGGACGGCGCGGGGCTCTTCTCCAAGAGCGAGATCCTGCGCGGCTTCCGGCATCTCGAGCGCCAGCGGACCGGGGAGCGCGGCTGGGATCTCGACGAGGCCGCCTTCGCCGACCGGATCCGCATGAAGCCGGTGCGCACCGCGAGCGGCGTCGCGCCGGTCACCGTCCTGACCCGGCCCTTCCCCTGTCCCGGCCGCTGCATCTTCTGCCCCAGCGACGTGCGGATGCCGAAGAGCTACATCGCCAGCGAGCCCGGCGCCCGGCGCGCCGCCCAGCACCGCTTCGACCCCTGGGCCCAGACGCTGGCGCGGCTGACCGCCCTCGACAACATCGGCCACCGGGTCGACAAGGCCGAGGTCATCGTGCTCGGCGGCACCTGGTCGTCCTATGCCGAGTCCTACCAGATCGCCTTCGTCAAGCGCTGCTTCGACGCCCTGAACGCTTTCCGGCCGGGCGACGGCCTCGCGCGCCCGCCGCTCCCGGTCTCGCCCGATCCCGCGTCCCCGCCCGCGACCGTGGACGGCCGGACCCTGGAAGAGACCTACAACCGGCTGGTGACGCGGCTCGCCGGCGGCGGTGGCGAGGAGAGCGTCGAGAACGGCGAAGAGGCGGGCACCTGGGACGGGCTCGCCGCCGCCCAGCGGGCCAACGAGACCGCGATCGCACGCTGCGTCGGCCTCGTCCTCGAGACCCGCCCCGACCACGTCACTCTGCGCGAGGTCGAGCGGCTGCGGCGGCTCGGCGCCACCAAGGTCCAGATCGGCGTCCAGAGCCTCTCCGACGAGGTCCTGGCGCTCAACCGGCGGGGGCACGACGTCGCCGCCACCCGCCGCGCCTTCGCGCTCCTGCGCGGCGCCGGCTTCAAGATCCACGCCCACTGGATGCCCAACCTCTACGGCTCGAGCCCGGCGGCCGACGTCGCCGACTTCGAGCGGCTCTTCGCCGATCCCGACTTCCGCCCCGACGAGCTCAAGATCTACCCCTGCAGCCTGGTCGAGACCGCCGAGCTCATGGCCTACCACGCCGACGGCCGCTGGCGGCCGTACTCGCGCGAGGAGCTCCTCGGCGTCCTCGCCGAGTGCCTCCGGCGCACACCGGAATGGTGCCGCGTGACCCGCGTCATCCGCGACATCCCGGGCACCGAGATCGTCGACGGCAACCGCGAGACCAACCTGCGCGAGGCCGCGGAGCGCCGGCTCGACGAGGCGGAAGTCCCGCGGCGCGACATCCGCTCCCGCGAGGTGCGGGGCCGCCCGGTCGACCGCGGCCGCCTCGAGCTCCAGGAGATCGAATACGCCACCTCGATCGGCCGCGAGGTCTTTCTCCAGCACGTGACCCCCGGGGGCCGGCTCGCGGGCTTCCTGCGACTCGCGTTGCCCTCGGGCCGGGCACCGATCCCCGAGATCGCCGAAAGGGCCATGATCCGCGAGATCCACGTCTACGGTCGCCTCGTCGGCCTCGGCCAGCGCCGAGTCGGCCGCGCCCAGCACGCCGGCCTGGGGAGCGCCCTGACCGAGCGCGCCGCCGAGATCGCCCTCGCCGCCGGATACGCCGACCTCGCCGTGATCTCCGCCGTCGGCACCCGCCCCTACTACCGACGCCTGGGCTTCGCCGACGGCTTCCTCTACCAGCACCTGCCGCTCGACTGAGGCACGATCCTCGCGGGCGAGGACCCAAGATCGGCCGCGCTCATGCCCGAGCGCACCCGCCGGCTCTGTGATAGGCTGCAAAAAAACGAGTTCAGCGCGCTCTCGACGCGGGATACGTCCGTTGACCGGACGCATGGGCCGATGGTGGCCCGACCACGACCAGAAGGAGGAGACAATGGCGAACATCTTTGCGAACGTAGGTGCCGGCGGCGGCGTTCAGACCGTGGGCGGCAGCGGGTCGGAGTACAAGAGTCTCAAGATCCTGCACGAGGGCAAAGGCACCTACAACGTCTCGTGGAGCAAGCTCAGCGTGGTGCCGTCGGTCATTGTCGGCGCCCAGTCCGCCAAGGACGATCCCCGCGCGGGCTCCTACGGCTATCTGACCAAGGACTCGATGTACGTCTACACCAAGACCCAGGGCGGCGATCTCATCGACAGCGACTTCAGCTTCGTCATGCACTTCTAACGCGCCGGCACCGCCGCCGCGTGGCCGACCGCGGGCGTCCGGGCGCGGAAGAACCAGCCCAGGAAGAAGCCGAACAGGAGCTGGTAGGGCAGCGTCTCGATGAAGTGCAGCCGGGTCACCGCCTCGGGCATGATCGGGTTCGGCAGGAGAAGGTAGAAGCTCGGGACGGCGAAGATCAAGGCCGTCGCCAGGCCACCCTGCCACCACGGGCCCCGCATCGAGCGGATGACCAGAAGCCCCAGGACCACCCAGCC
>JBFJMD010000025.1:0-12820 GCA_041634115.1 Thermoanaerobaculia bacterium
AGGGCTCGTCGAAGAGGATCACCTCGGGCTCGACGGCGATCGCGCGGGCGATGCAGAGCCGCTGCTGCTGGCCGCCGGAGAGCCCCAGGGCGTTGTCGCGCAGCCGGTCCTTGACCTCGTCCCAGAGGGCGGCGCCGCGCAGGCTCTTCTCGACGATCTCGTCGAGCTCGGTGCGCTTGTCGACGCCCAGGATCCTGGGCCCGTAGGCGACGTTGTCGAAGATCGACTTGGGGAACGGGTTCGACTTCTGGAACACCATGCCGATGCGCTTGCGCAGCAGGTTGACGTCCACCTCGGGGCCGTAGATCGACTCGCCCTCGAAGCGCACGTCGCCCTCGATGCGGACCGAGTCGATCAGGTCGTTCAAGCGGTTGAGGCAGCGCAGCAGCGTCGACTTGCCGCAGCCCGAGGGGCCGATGAAAGCCGTGATCCGGTTCTTGGGGATCCGCATCGTGACCCCGTCGAGCGCCCGCTTCTCCGCGTACCAGAGCGACAACCGGTCCACCTCCAGGATCGGATCGTCGATCCGCGGATCGAGCGCCGGGTCCGTCCGCTCCGGCGAGACCTCCGCCGAGACCGAGCGCCCGTCCTCCGGCGGCCCGGAGGCCGGGCCGGTGAGCCGTTCTTCCTGCTGCTCGGGGAGCATCGCGGTCTGGACCTTCGCGGACACCATACTCGATTCGGCGGCGGCAGCCTACCAGCGGCGCTCCGTCCGCCGACGGATCACGACCGCGGCGACGTTCATGACCAGCAGGAAGGCGAGGAGCACCAGGATGGCGGCCGAGGTCTTGGCCACGAAGGCGCGCTCCGGGCTGTCGGCCCAGAGATAGACCTGGACCGGCAGTACCGTCGCCGGGTCCAGGACCCCGCCCGGCACGTCCACGATGAAGGCCACCATGCCGATCATCAGCAGCGGCGCGGTCTCGCCCAGCGCCTGCGCCATGCCGATGATCGTCCCGGTCAGGATCCCCGGCACCGCCAGCGGCAGCACGTGATGGGCGACGACCTGGAGCGGCGAGGCGCCGAGGCCGTAGGCCGCCTCGCGGATCGACGGCGGCACCGAGGCGAGCGCCGCCCGCGCCGGAATGATGATCCGCGGCAGGGTCATGAGGCTCAGGACCATGCCGCCCACCAGCGGCGCCGAGCGCGGCAGGGTCATCCAATTCAGAAACACCGCGAGTCCCAGAAGGCCGTAGACGATCGACGGCACCGCCGCCAGGTTGTTGATGTTGATCTCGATCAGGTCGGTCCAGCGGTTCCGCGGCGCGAACTCCTGGAGGTAGACCGCCGCGGCGATGCCCAGCGGGAAGGAGAGCCCCAGGGTCACCAGCATCGTGTAGAAGGAGCCGACGACCGCTCCCCAGACGCCGGCCAGCTCGGGCTCGCGCGAGTCGCCCGAGGACAGGAACTGCCGGTTGAAGCGCCGCTCCAGGGCGCCGTCGGCGGCGAGCGCGTCGAGCCAGGCGAGCTGGCGGTCGTCGAGCGGCCGCGCCTCCTCGGGCGTGTCGCGCGCGATCTCGCCGGTGAGCATCAGCTCGGCCTCGTCGGAGAGCGGCACCCAGACCCGCTGGCGGAGCCCGACCCGGGCCGGGCTCGCGGTCACCATCTCCTGCAGCCGGAAGGCGGCCCCGATGCTGACCAGCGCCCCCAGATCGCGGCGGGAGCTCCGGTCCGCGGCCTCCGGAAAGCGCTCCGTCAGCGCCTCGCGCACGAGCTGCTGGTAGTTGGCGCCGGCCAGCACCTCGGGATCGCCGGTGCCCGCGGGGTCGAGGATCTCCGGGTCGAAATAGACCTCGAGGCCGACGAAGGTGTGGCGGAACGCCGAGGCGCCGTTGACCAGCACGGTCAGGAAGAGCACGGCCAGCGCCGAGGCGGCCAGCGCCAGCGCCGCGACGCAGGCGAGCCGGAAGCCGATCTCGGTCCGGTAGCGCCGGCCCAGCCGGCGTCGCACCGCATCGAGCCCGAGCGCCGGATGGCGGTCGGCCGCGACGCTACTCATACTGCTCCCGGTACCTGCGCACCACCTGGAGGGCGATCACGTTGAGCCCCAGGGTGACCACGAACAGCACCAGGCCCAGGGCGAAGGCGGAGAGGGTCTTGGCGCTGTCGAACTCCTGGTCGCCGACCAGCAGGGTGACGATCTGCACCGTCACGGTGGTCACCGCGGCGAGCGGATTCGCGGTCAGGTTGGCCGCCAGGCCGGCCGCCATCACCACGATCATCGTCTCGCCGATCGCCCGCGACACCGCCAGGAGGATGCCGCCGACGATTCCCGGCAGCGCGGCCGGGAAGACCACCCGCCGGATGGTCTCGGCGCGGGTGGCGCCGAGACCGAAGGAGGCCTCGCGCAGCGCCTGCGGCACCGCCCGGATGACGTCGTCGGAGAGCGAGGAGACGATGGGGATGATCATGATGCCCATCACCCCGCCGGCGGCGAGCGCGCTCTCCGAGGCGACCTCGAGCCCCAGGGACTCGCCCAGCCGGCGCAGCAGAGGCGCCACCGTGAGCGCCGCGAAGAAGCCGTAGACCACGGTGGGGATGCCGGCGAGCACCTCGAGCAGCGGCTTGGCCAGGGTCCGCAGGCCGGGCTTCGCGTACTCCGAGAGGAAGATCGCCGAGAGCAGGCCGATCGGCACCGCGATCGCCATCGCGATGGCGCTGACGAGGAGCGTCCCGGCGAAGAGCGGCACCGCGCCGAAGGCCCCCGAGGAGCCCACCTGGTCCGCGCGCAGCGCCGTCTGCGGGCTCCACTCGAGGCCGAACAGGAACTCGGTCACCGGCACCAGCCGGAAGAAGCGCGCCGCCTCGAAGACGAGCGACAGCACGATCCCGATCGTGGTGAGGATCGCGATCGTCGAGCCGCAGGCCAGCAGCGCCTTGGCCGCCCGCTCGACTCGCGCCATCGCCGGCAGGCGCGGCGACACCCGGCTCCAGCCCCAGGCCAGCCCGGCCGCCGCCACGAGCAGCACCGCGATCGCCCGCGCTCGCGCCAGGCCCCGGTCCGCGGCGGCGAAGCGCTCCGCCACGAGCCGCGTCTCCACCGCCGCCCCTCCCCCCGCGGCCTCGACGAACGCCAGGTTCTTGGCGTCTCCGAGCAGCCGCTCGAGCTCGGCGGGCGGCAGCCGCTGGAGGCGCTCGGGCAGGCCGGCGGTCACCCAGCCGTCCGCCAGCCACGGCCCCGCGATCAGCAGCACGAGCAGCAGCGCCGCCGCCGGCAGCAGCGCCCAGAGCGCCACGTAGGAGCCGTAGTAGCCCGGCAGCGAGGAGAGGTCGCGCGCCCGGCGCACCTGCCCCAGAGCGCGGCGGCGGCCGATCCGGTAACCGGCCGCCGACAGCGCCAGCAGGGCGAGGGCAATCAGGCTAGGGCTCAAGGTCCGCGTCCGGACGAGAGCCTACTTCACGTTCGCGGCGAGGCCGCGGGCGTCCGAGCCGACCTTGCTCCGCTCGGCCGGGGGCAACGGGATCAGCCCGGCGTCGGCCAGGTAGCCGTCGTCGCCCCAGGCCCGGTCGGCGGTGAACTCCGCCATGAACTCGGCGATCCCCGGGATCACGCCGACGTGCGCCTTCTTGACGTAGAGGAAGAGCGGCCGCGACACCGGATAGGTGCCGTCGGCGATGTTCTCGAAGGTGGCCTCGACGCCCTCGATCCTGCTGCCCCGGATCTTGTCCGCGTTCTGGTCGAGGAAGGAGAAGCCGAAGACCCCGAAGGCGTTCGGGTTGGCCCCGAGCTTCTGCACGATCAGGTTGTCGTTCTCACCGGCCTCGACGAAGGCCCCGTCCTCGCGGATGCCGTGGCAGACGGCCTCGTAGCGGGACTTGTCGGTCTTCTCGAGCGCCGCGATCGAGTCGAACGCCTGGCAGCCGCCCTCGAGCGCCAGCTCGGCGAAGGCGTCGCGGGTGCCGGACGTGGGAGGAGGCCCGAGGACCTCGATCTTGACGTTCGGCAGCGCCGGGTCGACGTCGCCCCAGGTCTTATGGGGATTGGGCTGGAGCTTGCCCCCCGCCGCCGGCACGTCCTTGGCGAGCGCCAGCCAGAGCTGCTTCAGGGTCAACGACATCTGCGGCGCCTTCTTGGAGTTGGCGAGCACGATGCCGTCGTAGCCGATCTTGACCTCGGTGATCTCCCGCACCCCGTTCTTGCGGCAGAGCTCCACCTCCGACGACTTGATCGCTCGCGAGGAGTTGGTGATGTCGGGGGTGTCGACGCCGACCCCGGAGCAGAAGAGCTTCAACCCACCGCCCGAGCCGGTGCTCTCGACCACCGGGGTCTTGAAGCCCGAGCGCCCGAACTGCTCGGCCACCTTGGTGGCGAAGGGGTAGACGGTGGAAGATCCGACGATGCGGATCTGGTCGCGCTGCGCGGCTCCGGAGGTCGCCGCGATCAGCAGCGCCGCGAGGGTGAGAAAGATCGATCTCCTCATGTCCATGTCTTGCGTCTCCTTGATTTCGGCTCCCGGCGGCCCGGACCGGTCCCGGCTCCCTGTTCCAAGCCTAGGAAGCGCCTGCGTCGCCGCCGCAACGGCCGTGTGACGGCCGTGTGACGAAGGGTCCGGGCCTCAGCTCCGGGAGGCGCCGCTCGCCGCGTGGCGGATGTCGCGCCCCTCGACGTAGTAGATGACGTCCTCGGCGACGTTGGTGGCGTGGTCGGCGATCCGCTCCAGGTTGCGCGCCACCAGCAGGAGGTGGAGCGACCGGGTGACCGTCTTGGGGTCCTCGAGCATGAAGGTCAGGAGCTCCCGGAAGAGCTGCCGGTAGAGGTCGTCGACCCGGTCGTCGCGACCGCAGACCTCGAGCGCCAGGGCGGTCTCGCGGCGCACGAAGGCGTCGAGGCTGTCGCGCACCATTCCGGCCGCCAGCTCCGCCATCCGCGGCAGGTCGATGTAGGGCTTGAGCGGCGGCTCTTCGTTGAGCTTCTCGGCGGACTGCACGATGTTGACGGCGGAGTCGCCGATGCGCTCGAGGTCGCTGGTGATCTTCATCGCCGCGACCAGGAAGCGGAGGTCGATCGCCGTCGGCTGCTGGGTCGCGAGGATCCGGTGACAGGCCTCGTCGATCTCCTTCTCCAGCCGATCCACCTCGTGGTCCTGGGCCTTGACCCGCTCGCCGCGCTCGGCGTCGCGCTCGACCAGCGCCTGCATCGAGCCGGCGATCATCGACTCGACCTCGCCGCCCATGCGCAGCAGGTTCTCGCGCACCCGACCCAGCTCGGCGTGAAATTGGCGCTCCATGTGAGGACGTCCCGGCCTCATCTTACCGCGCCTCACGGAAAGGGCGGCGCGGGGCCAGGCCGCGGCCCCACGCCCCACCCCATCTCCCCGGGAGGGCTCGCGCCCTCCGCTGCGGCCTCAAAAGTCCACCTGCCAGCGCACGAGCACGAAGTTGGCGTCGCCCACTCCATCCACGTCGGCGTTGACGAAATTGATCATCAGGCGGGTCGCCGGGTTCGGGTACCAGTTGAGACCCAGCGACACGTTGTCCTGCTCGCCGCCGGTCACGCCCCGATCGGTCAGGTCGATGCTGGAGAGCCGGACCGCGACCTCCCAGGCCCCCCGGCCGCCCCCCTTGCCCCAGTTCGAGCCCGGCTTCTGACGGTCGAACTCACCGCCGCCGGTCTTGTATCGCCGGTGATCGGGGGTCAGGAAGTAGCCGGCCTGGACGTAGTGGCCGGAGAAGCTCGGGTCGCCGGCCGCCGGCGCGTCCACGTCGTTCTGGATCCCCTCGGCGGCGAACCAGAAGCGGTCGAAGACGCCGGCCACCTCGAAGCCGACGAGCAGCGCGCTGTCGGCGGCGAAGCTGCCCGTGTCGACGAACCGCGACGTGAAGTGGGCCTCGGGCCGGGCGCGGAAGCGCAGGCTCCCTCCGGTGCCGGCGTCCTTGCTCGAGACCCCCAGGCCGAGGTGAAGCATCCGCTTGCCGCCGTCCTCCCAGATCGGTCGGAACGCGACCCGGCCGGTCAGGTTGATGCGGTCCTCGGCGCTGCTGACCCCGAAATCGTCGGCGTCGTAGAAGGCGCCCACCCCCCAGTTGACCCTGTCGCCCGAGGAGCCGTGGAAGCCGATGCCCGAGTTACGGCTGGGGGCGAATGCCTCCACCGGCAGCGAGCGCTCGAGGAACGCGAGGTACTTCGAGCTGGTCAGCTCCTCGAGGCTGAAGTACTCCTTGTAGTGGCCGAAGCGCAGCTCCCCCTTGCCGGTCACGAGGCCGATCCAGACGTCCTTGAATTCGGCGTCGCCGCCGGCGAAGTCGTACTGCGCCTTGAACGTCACCCGCTCGTAGATCGTGCCCTCGACGAACAGGCGCGCGCGCCGGAACTCGAAGCCGTCCTCGAGGGCGCCGCCGAAGACCCGGTCGCCGCTGGCGAAGGTGTAGTCGGCCTGCACCCGGCCGCCGAACTTGAGCTTGAACTCCTCGTCCGCGGACTCGACCTTGAAGCCGTTGCTCCACTCGACCGACCAATCGTCTTCTGCCGTGGCCGGCGCCGCGGCCGCCCAGACCGGCAACGCCAGCAGCAGGACCGCCAGCCGCGCGACGCGGATTCGCCTTCCCATATCGATCTCCTCTGCCGTCTCGGTTCCTCGGCCCGCGGCTCGGGCTCTCCCCGACCGCCGACCGCCGCAGGCTAGGCGGCGCGCGTCGCAGCCGTGCGGCGAGGATGTGACAGCGCTGCGACACTCGCCCGGGCGCGTGCTAGATTCCGGACCGCCGCGGTGACCCGGCCCGCCGCTCTTCGGCACCCCGACGCACCATGAACTCTCTCGATCGCCGCAGGTTCCTGCAGCTCGCCGCGCTCGGCGCGGCCGGCGCGGCGCTGCCGTCGCTCTCCTGCCGGACGCGCGACCCGCGGCCCAACGTCCTCTTCCTCGCCTTCGACGACCTGCGGCCCTGGCTGGGGTGCATGGGCGGCCACCCCGACGCGCGAACGCCCAACATCGACCGCCTCGCCGAGCGCGGCGTCGTGTTCACCAACGCCCACTGCAACGTGCCGCTCTGCGGCGGCTCGAGGACCGCCGTCCTCACCGGCCTGCTGCCGGAGACCAACGGGGTCTTCACGAACCACAAGAACTTCCGCGACGACCTGCCCGACGTGGTGACCCTGCAGCAGCACTTCATGGCCCAAGGCTACCGCTCGCTTCTCGGCGGCAAGGTCTTCCACCTCGACGACGAGCGCTCGGCGCACGAGCGCTTCCATCCCGACGAGGCGGACGTCTTCGCCCACCGCACCCCGGACTCCGGCTACGGGTTCCCGAACGACAAGGCTTTCAACTGGGGACCGCTCGACATCGACGGCGACCGGCTCTACGACGCCAAGATCGCCGACTGGGCGGCCTCGGTGCTCGGGGAGCGGCACCGCGAGCCCTTCTTCCTGAGCGTCGGCTTCTTCCGGCCCCACCTGCCCTGGTTCGTGCCGAGAGAGTACTTCGAGCCCTTTCCTCCGGACCGGGTCGCGCTGCCGGCCGTCCACGATGGGGACCTCGGCGACGTCTCGGTCTTCGCCAAGTGGCGCATGTTCCGGCCGCTGCACCGGCAGGTCGTGAACGCGGGCCAGTGGGGGCACGCGGTCTCGGCCTATCTGGCGACGATCTACTACGTGGACGCGATGCTCGGCCGGGTGCTCGACGCCCTCGACTCGGGGCCCAACGCCGGGCACACGGTCATCGTGCTATGGGCCGACCACGGCCTCCACCTGGGCGAGAAGGAGAACTGGAAGAAGTTCACCCTCTGGGAGGAGTCGACGCGGGTGCCGCTCATCTTCGTCGCGCCGGAGGCAGCCCCACCGGGAGGGCGCTGCCCGGCCCCGGTCAGCCTGGTGCACCTCTATCCGACGCTGGCCGAGATCTGCGGTCTGCCGCCCGCCGCCGGCGTCGAGGGGCGAAGCCTGGCCGGGCTGCTGCGCGACCCGGACGCCTCCTGGAGCTGGCCGGCGGTCACCTCACGCAGCGACCTGAGCCACGCGGTGCGCACGGAGCGCTGGCGCTACATCCGCTGGGGCGACGGCTCGGAGGAGCTGTACGACCACGGCGAGGACGAGCACGAGTGGTTCAACCTCGCCCGCAAGCGCCGCTACCGCAAGCTGAAGAAGCAGCTCGCCGCCTGGCTGCCGCCGCCGGCGGCGCCCGCGGACGCCTGAGCCGGAATCAGTCGTCGGTGGCCCAGGAGGTGGTGCGCAGGCCGGAGCGCTCGATCCCCTCCTGGACGGACATCTCGCCGCTGGCGACGCCCTCGATCAGCGGCAGGAACTGGTCCATGGTCATGATGTTGTGGACCACCGCGCGCTCGATCAGCTCGGGCGCCGCACCCTCGGCCTGCGGGTCGCCGCCGACGAGCCCGCTCAGGTCGACGCTGGTCCGGAAGCGCAAGTCGCCGTCGGAGGCGTCGATCTCGAAGTTGCCGATCAGAAGCTCGTAGTTGAGCACCGAGATCAGCCGCTCCACCGCCGGCCGCCGCTCTTCCGGGATGTTCTGGGGCTTGGCGCTGTAGAACAGGAAGATGCCCCGATCCTCCATCGCCTGGGCGATGCAGGGCCAGGTGCCGTTGTCTCCCTGCACCGTCGTGCTCAGCGTGGTGCCCTCCCCGACCAGGTTCACGGGGAACTCCTTCTCCACGAAGAACCGCTCCATGATCTCGAAGATGCTCACGGCCGTGATTATAGTCGCGCGTCGCGCGCCCTTCAGGGCGATGGGGTGGCGTCGAGCATCAGCTCGACGAACTCGAAGATGAAGCTGCCCGAGCCCGGGGCGTCGGCGAACTCGGTGATCACCAGCCGGCCGGTCCCCGCCGCCACGCCCTCGAAACGGCCCGGGCTGGCGCTCCGCACCGGGTCGTCGAGCGCCGTGAAGCCGGTCCCGTCGGTGGCGTCGCGGACGTAGGCGCGGCCGCTGGGAGTGGCGCCGGCGGGCAGCGTCCCCGCGGCCGGATCGACCGCCGCGCCGGCGGCGTCGACGAGCCGGTAGCGCTCGCCGCCGTTGACGATCGGGAAGCCCGGCTCGCCCGCCAGCGACAGGCCGTTCAGATAGACCACCTCCGGGTCGAGGGGGCCCCAGAAGGCCTCGAACTCGGCCCGGCTCGCCGCCCGGCCGACGACCAGCAGGCCGCCCGGCGGGATCGCGGTCCCGGCGGGGAAGGTGAGCGCCGCCTCGCCGCCGGTCTGCTCCAGCCGGAAGCCGGCGAGGTCGAGCGGCACGCCCGCCGCGGCGCCGCGGAGGGCGCCGGAGAGTGCGATCTCGAAGGCGCCCGGCTCGCCATCGGTGACCACGGTCGCGGTCACCCGCCGGGCGGCGCGCTCCTCCGCCCCCGGGCTCCAGCGGAAGGTCAGGCGGGTGTCGGCCTCGAGCCGCACCGGTCCCCCGGCCAGGTCGGGCTCGACCAGCTCGAACTCGGCCGGATGGCCGCCGTCGAAGGCGACGGCGGTGAGCGCGACCGGATTGACGATCGAGATCTCCACCGAGGCGTCCTCGAACGGGCCGGCGGCCGGGTCCACGCTCCCGAAGTCCACGGCGGAGGGCGCCACCGTGAAGTCGCCGATCGGCGCCGCCGGTCCCACCGGGATCAGGAAGTCCCGCACCACCGCCATGTGCTGCATGTTCTCGGCGTCGCTGTCGTCGCGGCGGACCGGCGGGAAGCTCGCCTCGAGGTCCTCGGTGGAGAAGACCCGGCTGTCGAAGACGAGACCGTTGGGAAAGCTGAAGTCGCCGATCTCGGTAGCGGCGGCGAAGGACTGCAGGTCGCCGTCGGCGAGCACCCAGTCGTAGGGCTTGCGGCGGCGGCGGTTGGTGTCCTCGTCGGCCGGATCGGCGCCGTCGTCGGGATAGGGACCGAGGGTGTCCACCACGTCGCGCAGGGTGCCCAGGGCGGGCTCGTTGCGCCGGTTGGTGTTGAAGTCGCCGCCGACCACCAGGTAGTCGGCCTCGGGCACCGGCTGCCCGCGGATCGCCGCCACCAGCTTCCGCGCCTGGGCGTCGCGCGCTCCGGCGCTGCGGGTGAGGAAGTGGACGCTCACCACCCAGAGGTCGACCTCGCCGGGCAGGTCGATGCGGGCGAACGCGAAGTCCCGGTTGGAGACCTCGGGGTCGTCCCACTGGCCGGCCTCGACGATCGGCCAGCGGCTGATGACGCCGTTCGGGATCGAGTCGCCGCCCGGCTCGCGGAACCAGTGGTAGTCGAGGCCGAAGACGGCGTCCACCCAGGCGTCGACCGCGCCGTCGTCGTTCGCCGAGTTGCGCTCGGCGTTGACGTTGAACTCCTGGATCAGCACGACGTCCGGGGCGAGCGCCCGGAAGATCCGGGTGCCGGGGCCGGGGTCGGGATAGGACTGGAAGCGGCCGCTCGAGGTGTTGGCGGCCATCACCCGCACGCGAACGCTTCCCGGCGCCTCCTCGGAGGCGGCGGGCGCCGGCGACGCGGCGAGCGCCGCCAGGACGAGCGGCAGCGCGGCGGCGCGGCCGAGGCGCTGGATCGGAAGGGCCGGCATCTGAACCGCGACAGTCTACCCGCTCGGCCGGGGCTCGGCCAGGCGGACCGTCCGGCTCCGGCCTCTCGACGTTTCCAGGCGCGTGACGGCATTCAACATATTCGCAACCGTCTATTTGTCTCCCGGACCGCTCTCGGCGTAGTCTCGCCTCCTCGAAACATTTCGCCGGCCGCCTCCACCGTCGCAAGGCGCCGCCCCCGGGCAACGAATTCGGGTGCGGGTCGTCGCTTTCCGGAGCGGACCGGCACCGACGGACCCCCACGGAACAGGAGGAAGCATGAGAGCGAGATCCCTGCTGGCGGTGACCGCCGCCCTGGCGCTGGCGATCACCGCCGCGCCGGCGTTCACCGCCGAGATCCCGAAGTCGATCCCCTGGGTCGACACCGGGCCGTTCGACCACGTCGACGGCAGCGGCCCCCACCGCGACAGCGCCAACCTGGTGATCCAGTCGCGGGCGGCGAAGCTGACCGCCAACCCGCTGGCGGCCAAGATGAGCCGCGACGTCGGCGACGTCGCCGTCATCGTGGACGACGGCACCCTGATCATCCCGCCGATCCCGCCGAACCCCTACGACATCGCCCCGGGGACCACGATCGACTTCGCACCCGGCACCGGCGACTTCTCGGTCAGCTCCGCGGCCGGCGGCGTCGTGGCCGACCCGGGCGGCTTCTCGCTCGGGCTGACCGACGACTCCTCCGCCCCGGTGGAGGCGGTGGACTCCGGCACCTACGCCGGCTTCCCGTTCTTCGGCACCACCTACGGCACCGACGAGATCTTCGTCGGCTCCGACGGGCACATCACGTTCGGCGCCGGCGACGGCTCCAGCTCGCCGCGCGACGCCGCCCGCCACGTCGGCGGCCCGCCGCGGGTGTCGGCCCTGCTCAACGACCTGAATCCGGATGACGGCGGCGACGTCCGCGCCGAGGTCAACGCCTCCAGCGTGGTGGTGACCTGGGACGCCGTGCCCGAGTTCGGAACCAGCAATTCCAACACGGTGCAGGCGGTCCTCTACTCGGACGGCTCGATCGACTTGAACTACGGCTCGGTCGACGCCTCGACCGGCGTCGTCGGCGTCGCCGAGGGCGACAACGAGACGCCCTTCACCGAGATCGACTACACCGCCGATCTACCCGGCACCTTCCCCGCCGGCGCCATCTTCGAGGAGTTCACCCTCGGCAACCCGCTGCCGCAGATGAACACCCTCGGCGTCGCCCAGCGCTTCCTCGAGACCCACCCCGACCAGTTCGACTTCGTCGTCGTCTTCACCGACTTCGTGGTCGACATCGGCTTCGGCGCCTTCGCCTTCCACCAGGGGATCCAGAACCAGACCGAGGGCCTCGGCCTGCGCGGCATCTTCGACTTTACCTTCGTGCTGGAGAACGCCACGACCGGTCCCATCGACGAGCTCGAGTCGGTGCTCAACATGAACCGCATCGGCCTCTACTGGCCCACCGCCAAGAAGATGGTGAACCCGCCGATCAAGAAGTTCCGGTTCTCCGGCGCCGCGGCCACCAACGGCCCGCCGGGGGCGAGCCAGCTGACCCGCCGGGCGCGCTGGTTCGGGACGCTCAACGGCGACTTCGGCGTGCACGGCTCCTACACGCTGGGCCTCAACTCGGCGATGTCGCTCATGGGCCAGGAGGCCGGCCACCGCTGGCTGGCGTTCCCGCTCTTCGTGCACCCCACGAAGGGAATCGACTTCCCCACTCTGCTGGAGAACACGGATCTGCTGGGCCGGTCCTTCGCCCACTGGAGCTTCTGGCACAACGTGACCGTGCCGCCCAGCCAGTTCGGCGGCGATCCGCGGGCTTCGTCGATGGAGGGCAACGCCATCCTCGACCTCGGTCCCGGCGCCAGCGCCGGTCTCCCGGTGCCCTGTGATGGCACCGCGGGCGAGAGCACCTTCCTGACGCACCCCAACGAGCTGATCGACGGCTTCACCGAGCTGGATCAGTACTTCATGGGCCTGCGGCTGGACACTGCCGTCAGCCCGTTCTGGTACGCGGACGAGCCGCGGAGCGCCTTATCGGGCAACCCCTTCCCGTTCTCCATCGCCAGCTTCTCGGCACAGGACGACGTCGTCTTCTGCGGCAAGCGCGTGGACCTGTCGGTGGCCGACATCCAGGCTTTCCCGTTCTTCAACCACGGGGCTCGCGTGCCGGCGATCGGCGACGAGGTCGACTCGTGCGGCGTCGACGTCAAGACCATGGCGTTCGTGCTGCTGGTGCCGAACGACAATTCGACCCACAAGGACGGCATCAAGCAGGTGGACACCTTCCGCGCCACCTGGCAGACCTACGCCAACGGTCCGGCGACCGGCGGCCTCGGCAAGTTCGACACGAGCTTGACGCC
>JBFJMD010000026.1:0-12732 GCA_041634115.1 Thermoanaerobaculia bacterium
CGCCGGCCGGCGCGGACGCGGAGCGCAGGCGCGAGCCCCCCGCCAAAGTCCGACTGGCTCGCGCCGGCCCCCGGGAGGGCCACCCCGGAACCCGGAGCGCCGGCGGGGCCGAAGTGGACTCTTCGATCGCGCCCGCCAGGCAGAGTCGGCCGGCCATCGCGCCAGGCGGGCTGTATCCGGACCGTGCGAAGCTGGACGACCCCAGGAACCGCAGAAGCCGCCGCGCGCGGCGCGGGCGGGGGGGAGGGAGCTGGGCGAGGTTGGCTCGACTTGACTTACGCCGTGTTTTCGCTCTAGAGTCGGCTCATGGCCCGTTTTCTCACCGAGCGCCAGCGGCAGATCCTCGACTTCATCGCCGAGTTCCGCCAGGCCCGCGGCATCTCGCCGACCCACCGCGAGATCCGCGAGCGCTTCGGGTACTCGTCGTACGGCACCGTCCACAAGCACTTGAAGCTGCTCGAGGAGAAGGGCTACCTGCGGCGCAACTGGAACCAGAAGCGGGGGGTCGAGCTGATCGACGAGAGCGGCGCCGCCGGCGCCGAAGGCGAGGTCCGCGAGCGCGAGCTGCCGTTTCTCGGGCTGATCGCCGCCGGCCGGCCGATCGAGTCGGTGAGCGGGCACGAGCGGGTGCCGGTGCCGCCGCACCTGCTGCAGGGCCCGCTCGGCGACCACTACGTGCTGCGGGTGCAGGGGGACTCGATGATCGAGGAGGGCATCCACGACGGCGATCTCGTCGTCGTCCTGCGGCGCGAGCTCGCGACCCCGGGCGAGATGGTGGTGGCGCTGGTCAACGACGAGGTCACCCTCAAGCGCTTCTACCCCGAGGGCAGGACCATCCGGTTGCAGCCCTCGCACCCGAGCATGGCCGCGATCCGGGTACCGGCGGACGACGTCCGGGTGCAGGGCATCGTCGTCGGCCTCATGCGCAAGTTCTGACCCGTTCCGGCCCCGCGCCGGTCCCGTCCGCGCCGGTCCGATGCGGTAAGATCGCGCGGGCCCACCCATGGATCTCGAACAGCTCTTGCGCCTGATGACCGACAAGGGAGCGTCGGATCTCCACCTCAAGCCGATGCGGCCGCCGCTCCTGCGCGTGCACGGCAAGCTGATGCCGATCGACTCGGCGCCGCTGCGGCCGCACGAGGTCCGGGAGATGATCCACGACATCCTGAACCCGGCCCAGAAGAACACCCTGGAGGAGCGCATGGCGCTCGACCTGGGCTACGGGATCCACGGCCTCGCCCGCTTCCGCGGCAACGTCTACCTGCAGCGCGGCACCATCGCGGCGGCCTTCCGGCGCATCCCCTTCGAGGTCCAGGACCTGGAGGGGCTGGGCCTGCCGCCGGTGCTCGAGGAGTTCACCAACATCAACATGGGGCTGGTGCTGGTCACCGGCCCGACCGGCAGCGGCAAGTCGACCACCCTGGCGGCGCTCGTCAACCAGATCGTCGCCCGGCGGCCGGTGCACGTGATCACGATCGAGGACCCGATCGAGTTCCTCTTCGCCGACGACGTGGCCACGATCTCCCAGCGCGAAGTGGGCACCGACACCACCGGCTTCACCGAGGCGCTGCGCAACGCGATGCGCCAGGACCCCGACGTCATCATGGTCGGCGAGATGCGCGATCCGGAGACCGTCGGCACCGTGATCTCGGCCGCCGAGACCGGCCACCTGGTCTTCTCGACGCTGCACACCAACAGCGCCACCCAGACCGTCGACCGCATCCTCGACACCTTCCCCGGCGACGCGCAGAAGCAGGTGCGCATGCAGCTCGCGCAGGTGCTCAAGGGGGTGGTCTCGATGAAGCTCGTCGAGCGCCAGGACGGCAAGGGCCTCTGTCCCGCGCTCGAGGTCCTGCGCGCGAGCCCGCGGATCTCCGAGCTGATCGAGAAGGGCGAGACCGGCGCGCTGCTCGAAGAGGTCGAGTCCTCGGTCGCCTACTACGGCATGCAGTCGATGAACCAGTCGCTGCTGGCGCTCCTCGTCCACGGCACCATCGACTACGCGGAGGCGATGCGCCAGTCGCGCGACCCGGAAGACCTGTCTTTGAAGCTCCGGAAGATGTTCCCGGACATCGAGGAGAAGGGAGAGAAGATGACTCCTTCGACGGCCGACTTCTCGCAGATCGTGGAGCTGCAGGAGTACCGCAAGCTCTACGAGGAGCAGGAGGAGAAGAACAAGATCCGGATGGCGGAGAAGGACGCCCGCCTGCTCGAGATGGAGCAGCTCGTCGAGGAGCGGGACCGCCAGATCCAGCAGCTCGGGGCGCAGCTCGAGGAGGGCAAGCGCCAGCTCGAGAAGATGCGCGGCGAGTACAAGCGGCTGCGCGGCGAGGCCCAGGAGAAGATCGACAAGCTGGCCGAGCGGATCAAAGAGCTGAACCAGCGGCTACTCAACGGCGGCTAGCCGGCGCACGAGCCGGGCCGCCTCCGCGCGGGTGCGCACCCGCCCCTCCACCTGCGCCCGCTCGAGATCGGCGAGGATCTCTCCCAGCCGCGGCCCGGGGGGGATCTCGGCGATCGCCGCGGCCTCGTGGCCGTCGAGCAGCGGCGCCGGGCGGAACACCTCGTCGCCGCAGGCGCGGGCGGTTTCGGCCAGGTCGGCCAGGGCCGCGCTCGCCGCGGCGTCGCCGCCGGCGCGGGCCGCGAGGAAGGCCGCCGCCTGCCGCCAGTCGTCGCCGGTCGAATGGAGGAACCAGCGCCGCTCCGGCTCGCTCGCGGGCAGGCGCTCGAGCGCCATGAGGGCGGCGAGACGGCGGGCCTCCCGGGTGGTGAGGTAGCGCGCCCGGCGGAAGCGTCGCAGCGCCGCCGCCGGCGCCTCCGGGCCGGCCGGCCGCAGGTTGGCGAACAGGAGCGCGGCGCGGGCGGCGGAAGGCGCCGGTGGGGCGGCAGCGGCCTCCCCGGGCGCGGCGCTCCCGCGGCGCTCGCCGAGTAGCGCCAGGGCGCGATCGGCCGCGGCGATCTCGGCCGCGGCCGCGCCGGGCGTCCCCGAAACGCCGGGCCGGCCGAGCCAGAGGCCGGGGTAGAGGTCGAGGGCGGCTAGACGGCGGACGGCCCCCGCCCCGTCCCCGGCGGCGAGGGTGCGCGCGATCTCCTCCCGCACCCGCTCGCCGGCGCAGCCGGCGAGGCGCGGCGCGGCGCGGCGGGCGAGGTCGGCGGTCGCCGGCTCGATCTCGAAGCCCTCCAGCTCGCTCGCCAGCCGCGCCAGCCGCAGCACCCGCAGCGGGTCGTCGTCGAAGCTGCGGGCCGTCGTCGCCCGGAGCCGTCGCCGCCGCAGGTCGCCGGCGCCGCCGAAGGGGTCCGCCAGGGCGCCGCCGGCCACCTCCAGGGCCATCGAGTTGACCGTCAGATCGCGGCGCGCCAGGTCGGCCTCCAGACTCTGGGCGCCGCGATCCCAGAGGTCGAGGACGAAGCCCGCCCCGACGAGCCGGAAGGAGGCGAAGCGGTCGCCCCCCAGCCGCACGAGGCGGGCGGGCAACCGCTCGGCGAGCCGGGCGGCGATCCCTTCCCCGTCGCCGGCCACCACCGCGTCGAGATCGGGGCTCGGGCGGTCGAGGAGGCGATCGCGCAGCGCGCCGCCGACGAGGTGGCAGGGGGTCGCGCCGCGGGCCGAATCGAGCGCCCGCGCCAGCGGCGCGGCGAGCAGCGCGCGCAGGGTGTCGCCGATGGAGAGATCGCTCACGAGGGCCTCCCGGTCGGTGCGGCGGGACCGCCGGCAGCTTAGCCCGCAATCCCCGCCGGCGCCACGGCCGCTCGCGTGGATCGCCCACGGCGTCGCGGCGAATCCGGGCCCGCCCGGGGTCGCCGCGCCGGCCGATTTGCCTCCGGTGCGCCGCGGAGGCTAAAATTTCACTTCAGGTAAGTGGACCTAAGTGTCGACGAGGTAAAGAAAATTCGTCCTCGAATCCTGGCCCCCGCCGCAGCGCTCGGCGCCGTCCTCGCCCTCGCCGCGGCGGCCGCCCCCGCCACCACCCTGCGGGTGGAGCTCGGGCGGGGCGAGGTCGCCGCGCTGACCGAGGACCACCAGATCTACCTGGAGGTGCTGCCGCAGCGGGGCGAGGGGTTCCTCGGTCTGGCGCGCCGCACCTGCGGCTCCTCCACGGTGGCGACGGCGATCCGGGAGGCCAACGGCGGCGCCGACCGGCTGCTCGCGGGGGTGCGCTACCGGGTGCCGTTCGCGATCCTCACGCCGGAGCGCCAGCTGCGCGTGATGCGCGCCCTCTTCGAGCGCGACGAGGTCGAGGCGCACGGCTGGAGCCACCGGGTGGGACGCAGCGCCGGCAACGGCCGCGAGAGCCTGTGGGCCGTTGCCGAGTGGTTCACCGGCCGCGGCGACAACTACCGCGAGATCCGCGACTTCAACCGCATCGTCGACGACCACCTGGAGCCCGGCCAGACCCTGGTGATCCCGGCCCGCCTGCTGCGCCCGGCGCTGCGCTCGGCGCTGCCGGAGACCTCGCAGTACCACCTGGAGTACGGCCGCGACGGCGGCGGCGAGTACGCGGTCTACCGGCTGAAGGCGGGGGAGGCGCTCTATTCGAGCGTCGTGGTGCGCTTCACCGGGCGGGTCTTCGCGGAGGACGTGAACGCGCTGGCGCTCGAGATCGCCGGCCGCAGCGGCATCTCGGACGTCACCGGGATCCCGGTCGGCTACGCGGTCAAGATCCCGTTCGACCTGCTGCAGCCGGAGTTCCTGCCGGCGGGCGATCCGCGGCGCCGCGAGTACGAGCTCGGCCTGGTGGAAAGCTCCCGCTTCTCGAACCCGGTGCGCGCCGACCGGCTCCGCGGCGTCACCGTGGTGCTCGACTCGGGGCACGGCGGCAGCGACGTGGGCGCCTCCATGGGCGGCGTCTGGGAGAGCGTCTACGTCTACGACATCCTGGTGCGGGTGATGCGGCTGCTGGCGGAGACGACGGCGGCCGAGACCGTGGCGACGGTGCGCGACGGCGGCGAGTACGTCGTCCACGACCGCGACGTGCTGCCCTACTCGCGCGGGCACCGGGTGCTCACCACGCCGCACTATCCGATCGCGGACTCCACCGTCGGCCTCCACCTGCGCTGGTATCTGGCCAACAGCGTCTACCGGCGGCTGGTGGACAACGGCGGCGACTCGGCCAAGGTGGTCTTCCTGTCGATCCATGCCGACTCGCTCCATCCCTCGCTGCGCGGCGCCATGGCCTACGTCCCCGGCGCCCGCTACCGCGGCGGCCAGTACGGCAAATCGGGCGCCGTCTACGCCTCGCGCAGCGAGGTCCGGGAGCGCCCGACGGTGAGCTTCTCGAGCCGCGAGCGGGTGCGCAGCGAGGGCCTGTCGCGCGACCTCGCCCAGAACATGATCGCGGCCTTCTCCGCGAACGGCCTGCTCGTCCACCCCGACAAGCCGATCCGCGAAAAGGTGGTCCGCAACCGGCGCGCCTGGGTGCCGGCGGTGCTGCGCTACAACGCGGTGCCGGCGCAGCTGCTGCTCGAGGTCTGCAACCTGGCCAACGCGGACGACCGCAAGCTGCTGCAGACCCGCGAGTTCCGGCAGAAGGTGGCCGAGTCCATCGTGCGCGGGATCGTGGACTACTATGGCGACGGGGAGACGCCGGAGGGCGTCCGCGTCGCCCGCTCCACGAGCTAGCCCGCGCGCCGTCCCGCCCCCGGCGGGAACTTCCACCGGGCCGATGGAGTCTCATACGACAGGGGAGAGGATCCGGCCGCGGGCGGGGGACAAAGGGCGGTCCGGGGCGCGCTCCTCCGGTCAGCCGATGAACGCCACCGCCGTCGTTGTGGAGGAGAGCGAGCTCGACCTGGTCGAGCGCCACCGCTACGGCGACCCGGCGGCCTTCGAGGCGATCTACGAGCGGTTCGAGCGGATGGTCTACAACCTCGCCTTGCGCATGTGCGCGGACCCCGACGAGGCCTCCGACCTGTCCCAGGAGGTCTTCCTGCGGGTCTACCGACATCTCTCGGGCTTCCGCGGCGGCTCGAGCTTGAAGACCTGGATCTACCGGGTGACCGTCAACTGCTGCCGCTCGCACCTGCGCCGCCGACGCTGGCCGTGGACCTCGCGCCGGGCCCGGCTCGAGGACCACCTCGTGCGTCTCCCCGATCCGGCGCCGGGCCCGGAGGCGGCGGCCCTCAATCGCGACCTCGGCGAGCGCCTCGGGGCGGCGCTGGCCGCGATCCCCCTGCCCTTCCGGGAGGCGGTGGTGCTGCGCGACGTCCACGGTCTCTCCTACGAGGAGGTGGCCGGGGTGCTGCGGGTGCGCCCGGGCACCGTGCGCTCGCGGATCGCCCGCGGCCGCGAGCGCCTGCGGCTGCTGCTGGAGGAGTCCGGATGAGCGCCCACGCCACCGTGCGCGAGCTCTCCGAGCTGGTCGACCGGCAGCTCGACGAGCGCCGCCGGCGAGCGCTCGAGTCCCACCTCGAGGATTGCGGCCGCTGCCGGGAGCGGCTGGCCGGCCTGCGCCGCATCGCGGCCGGCCTGGGATCGCTGCCGCCGCTCGAGCCGCCGGCGGAGCTGGGCCGGCGGGTGGAGCTGGGGGTGCGGCGGGTGGCGGCGCGGGTGAGCTGGCGGGAGCGGCTGGAGGGCGGGCTGCGCCGCAGCCTCATCCAGCCCGTGCTGCTGCCGGTGCTGGCGGTCGTCCTGGCGCTCACCGTCATCCTCTACGTCTTCTCGGAGGGGCTCGCGCGGATCGAGTCGCGGGGCACCACCCGGCTGGTCATCGAGCCCCGGGTCGAGGCGCCTGCGGCGCCGGAGGGCGGCGGGGAGCCGCCGGCGCCGGCCGTGATCGAGCGCCGGGTCGCCGACCGCTGGTTCGACCGCATCGACGGGGCCTGGGTGGAGCGGGGCCTGGCGGGGAAGGCCCCCACCGCGCGCTTCGACCTGACCCGTGGGGGGCCGGCGGAGCGGGCCGGGTACGAGGCCCGGCTGGCGCCCTTCGCCGTCCTCGGCGGCACCGTGCGGCTCGAGCTCGACGGCGAGATCGTCGAAGCGGTCTTCCCGCCGCCGCAGGCGGGTCAGCCGCCGGAGCCGCCGGGCGGCGCGAGATAGGACTCGATGCTCTCGACGGCGTGCTCGGCGCCGTCGATGGCGACCCGCTCGCCGACGACGAGGCCCAGGAGGCGGCGGCCGAGGTCGGAGTCGTAGGAGAGGACGCCCCGCTCGGGCTCGCTCTCCCAGGGCCCGAGGATCGTGATCACCCGGTTGCCGCCGCCGCTCGCGGCGAGGGTGACGCGGGAGCCGACCCGCACCGCCGCCGAATCGAGCCTCCGGGGGTCGATGACCTGGACGCGCTTCAGGTCGCGGCCCAGGGCCTCGGCCCGGGCGGTCAGGTACTCGTGGCGCTGGCGCGCCGCCTTGTACTCGAAGTTCTCTCGCAGATCGCCCATCTCGCGCGCCTCTTCGATCGCCTTGCGGTTGGCGGGGATCTCTTCCGAGAGCAGCCGCCGCAGCTCGGCGCGGCGGGCGTCGATCGCCTCCGGGGTGGCGTAGAGGCGGTCCACGGTCTCGGCCCGCAGGGCCGGGAAGCGCAGGTGGAGGGCGTTGAGCAGCTGCGTTCTCAGGAAGTCCTCGAGGTGCGAGCGCTTGAGCGCCTCCTCGGCGCGCAGCGCCTGGTCCTCGTCCAGGCGGGCGATCAGGGTGGGCAGGCAGTCTTCCTTGAAGAGGGCGCGCAGGCGGGCGCGATGGGGGGACATCTCCGCCTGGTCGAGCGCCGCGAGCAGGTGCTGCAGCAGCCGCAGCGGGTTGGCGCCGCCGATGCCCGGCGAGCCGTCCCCCCGCTCGACCAGCCAGACGAAGGCCGCCGCGTACGAGCGCGGCCGCGACAGCGCCTGACGGACGAAGCTCTCCATCGCCTCGGGGTCGCGCTCGCCGAGCGACTCGGCGAGCTTCGACAGCACCCGGGGGTGGGTCTCGGCCTCGAGCGCGCGGCGGAAGACCGCCGGCCAGTCGTCGCGCAGCTCGGCGATCCGCTCCAGCAGCCGCTCCTTCAAGGCGCGATCGGCGATCGCCGCGAGCAGTTGCGCGGGGTCGTCGGCGGCGGCGATCAGACGGTCCGGCGACCACGGCAGGTCGCCCTCCGGCAGCGCCGACGCCTTCTCGAGCGCCGCCCACGCCGCGATCGCGGTCGCCGGCTCGCGGTCGGCGAGATCGGCGGCCAGCGCCGCGAGCTCGGCGGCCATCCTCGCGCGCAGGCGCGGCAGCCGGGCGGCCTCGCGGCGGAAGATCTCCAGCTTCTCTTCCGGCGCCGCCGCCGAGAACTTGTCGAAGACCGCCTCGCGGGCGTCGTCGCCGCTCGCCGCCCAGGTGTACTTGTGGCGGCCGCCGGCGGCCGCCATCACCTGCGGGTGGCGCCGCGCCGCCGCCCACCAGGCGGTCCAGCCCGCGTCGTCCACGATCCCCGCCAGGGTCTCGCGGATCTCGCCCGCGGTCTGCGGCCCCTCGGAGCTCTCCAGCACCAGCCGCAGCAGCTCGGGGGGGTCGGCGTCGCGGAGCCTCTCGAGCTCCTCCGGCTCTTCCAGCTTGCGCCGCAGGAGGTGACCGGCGGGCAGCGGGCGCAGCAGCTTGGGGGCGGCCTTGAAGCCGACCCGCAGGCCGGCGTGGCGCTCGAAGTCGATCTTGAAGCTCTCCAGCTCCAGGTTGACCTCTTCGACCCGCCCCGCCCCCTTGCCGGCCATCCAGACCACGGCCCCGAGGTCGAGCTCCAGGAGCCGTCGCAGGCGATCGACCTTGAGCCAGGTCTTCGGCAGGTCGTCCGGCGCCCGGCGGAGACCGACCATCTCCAGCAGCCCCGCGAAGCTCGGGCTGTGCCGGTAGATCTCGGTCAGCGTCGCCAGGATCTCGGGGTGGACCGCCTCGGGCTCGAGGAGCAGCTCCCCGGCGGCGTGCAGGAGCTCGAGCCGCGCCTCCCAGTCGCCCCGCTCGCGCAGCTCGTCGTCGAGCAGCCCGAGCAGCAGGCGGGCGCGCCCCTCTTCGCCAGTGCCGGCCAGGGCGCGGCCGATGCCGACGAAGAACTCGAGGTCGGAGGGCCCTTCCGCCAGGCGACCGAGCCAGGCGTCCTCGAGGGCGTCGAATCTCGACGACTCGATCAGCTTGCGGATCTCGCGCGGGATCGCCATGGTCGACGGGGTAGAGTATCCTACGATGGAGAAGGGGCCCACCGGCAGCCTCGACCTGCGCTGGCGGGAGGCGAGCGAGGAGGAGCTCCTCGAGCTGCTGGAGCGGCACGCCGACGAGCTCGACGCGGGGGCGGTCGGCCACGTGCTCGTCAATCCCTTCGCCTCGTCGCGGGTGATCGAGCGCCTGCTCGCGAGCCGCAATCTGCTCGCCTTCTACGAGGTGAAGCGGAGCATCGCCCGCCACCCGCGCTGCCCCGAGATCGAGGCCCTGAAGCTGCTGCCCGGCCTGTTCTGGCGCGACCTGGTGCGGATCGGCTCCGACATCCGGATCCGGCCGGTGGTCCGCCGCGCCGCCGATCGGCAGCTCTCGCGCCGGCTGCCGGGGCTGTCGGTGGGCGAGCGGCAGGCCATCGCGCGCTCGGCCGGGGCGGGGCTGATCGCGACGATCCGCCACGACCCGGAGGTGCGGGTCATCCGCGGCCTGCTGGAGAACCCGCGGCTGACCGAAGGGGCGCTGTCGCCGCTCCTCACCAGCGACGCGGCGCGCCCCGAGGTGCTGACGGAGATCGCCCGGAACCGGCGCTGGGGCGCCCGCAACGGCGTGCGGGTGGCGATCTGCCGCAACCCGCGGACTCCGGTGGCCACCGCCCAGCAGCTGCTGCCGATGCTCCAGAAGAAGGACCTCCGCGACGTGGCCTCGGATCGGCGCCTGGCGGCGGCGGTGCGCCGGCGCGCCGACCTGCTCCTGGGCCGATCGGGCGGACCCGGTATTTGACCGCGCGCGGAGGCCTCATTAGAGTAGTGACTCGCGAGTCCGGTCGCGCAAGGGGTCACCTTACCCATTCTCCCCGGACCCTCCGGGGGAGTTCCGGCACGCCGCCGATGTCCGAATCCAGCCGCCAGCCAAGTCGGGTTCCACCCTGGCAAGACGGGATGGAGACCGAGTCGGTCTCCTTCGGCACCTGGCTGCGGCGCCAGCGCGAGATCCGCGAGATCCCCCTGCGCGAGATCGCCGAGGTCACGAAGATCAGCGTCCGCTACCTCGAAGCGCTCGAGCAGGACCGCTTCGACATCCTCCCCGCCCCGGTGTTCGCCAAGGGGTTCCTGCGCGAGTACTCCCGCTACGTCGGGATCGACCCCGACGAGGTGGTGAACTCCTATCTCATCGCCCAGCGGGCGCCCTCCGAGGAGCCGGCGGCGGAGCTGCCGCGCCGGGCCGAGATCCGCGGCGGCCGCGAGTGGCTCACCGGCACCACCCTGGCCGCCGGCCTCGCGGTGCTCGTCGCCATCGTCGCCCTGCTCGTCTTCTGGGTGGACCGCTCCCGCGGCCGCGCCCAGAAGGAGCTGCCGCCGATCGCGGCGCCGCCGATCGTGGTGGCGCCGCCGACGCCGGCGCCGGCGCCGGCGCCCGCGCAGACGGTGCCGCTCCTGGTCACGATGGACTTCACCGAGGACTGCTGGGTCGAGGCCACGGTGGACGGCGAGCGCCGGATCAGCGAGCTGCACGTGCAGGGCGAGTCGATGCGTCTGGAGGCCGCCGAGCGGGTGGTGCTCACCCTCGGCAACCCCGCCGGCGTCCACATCGAGGCCAACGGCAAGATCCTGCGGCCGCGGCTGGCCCGCGGCCGGGTGCTGCGCGACCTGGTGATCGACCTCGAGACCTTAGAGGAGCTCGCGAAGGGTTCGGAGTGACCGTCGAAGACGAGCGCTTGCCGCTGGTTCGAGAAGTCCTCTCCGGAAACAACCGCGATCTGCAGCTGGTCGCCGCCCGCGGTCTCCTGCCGCTGCCGGCGGCCGAGCTGGTCGAAGTGCAGGTGACGCTGTCGCGGTCCACCGACCGCGACGTCGCCTCCGCCGCGGCCGAGGCCCTCGCCGCGACCGATCCCAAGGTCGTCGCCGGGGCGATCGGCGAGCGCACCAAAGAGGAGGTCGTCTCCTATCTGGCGCTCAACCAGCGCCATCCGCTGGTGATCGAGACGATCCTGCGGCTGCGGGACGTGCCGCGCTGGCTGCTCAAGGACCTCGCCATCGGCCTCGAGCCCCAGCTCCAGGAGATCCTGCTGCTGCGCCAGGACGTGATCGTCGAGGATCCCGCGATCCTCGACGCGCTGGAGCGAAACCCCGAGCTCAGCTCCTACTCCCGGCGCCGGATCAAGGAGTACCGGGACCACCTCGTCCCCAGGGAGCGGCCGCGGGAGAAGGAGGCGCAAGAGCTCGAGCGCGAGGCGGACGAGCTGAGCGAGGAGGAGCTGCAGGTGGCCATCGCCGCCGCCGCCGCGGAGGTCGATCCGCTCGGCGAGCGCGACGAGACCACGGGGCTGAGCGAGTCGCAGATCAAGAGCCTGCCGGTGCCGGTGCGGCTCAAGCTGAGCCGCGGCGCCCCGCGCACGCTGCGTAGCATCCTGATCCGTGACGCCAACCAGCTGGTGGCCCTGTCGGTGCTGCAGCACAATCCGCTCTCCGAGTCCGAGATCGAGCAGATCGCCAACAACCGGGCCGTGAGCGACGACGTGCTCGAGGCGATCGCCCGCAACCGGGCCTGGGTCCGCAAGTACAAGGTGGTGCTCGCCCTGGTCCGCAACCCGCGCTCGCCGGTGGCGATGGCGGTGCGCCTGGTGTCGCGGCTGGCGGTGCGCGATTTGCGCAATCTCTCGCGGGACCGCAACGTCACGGACGCCGTGCGCTCGGCGGCCCGGCGGTTGTATAGAATCAAGCAGCAGTAACCGGAACGCAGATGGCGAAAGACTACTACTCGGTCCTCGGGCTTCCCCAGAACGCGACCGCGAAGCAGGTCCGGGAGCGCTTCCTGGAGCTCGCCCGCAGCCGCCATCCGGACCGCTACCGGGGCGACGACAAGGCGCAGGCGGAGCAGGAATTCCAGGAGATCACCCAGGCCTTCAACATCCTCAGCGACCCGGAACGCCGGCGCCACGTCGACGCGGCCCTGGCGCGGCCGGCCGCCGCCCGCCAGCACGACCCCGGTCAGGCGGCCAAGGTCTACCTGCAGCGGGGCATCAAGGCCTACCGCGAGAAGAACTACCTGCACGCGGCCGAGAACTTCGACCGCGCCACCCGCGAAGACTCCTCGAACTCCCGCTCCTGGCACTATCTCGCCCTGGCCTGCAGGCACCAGCGGCGCTGGCTCTCGCGGGCCCGCAACGCCATCCAGAAGGCCTGCGAGCTGGAGCCGATGAACGCCTCCTATCTGAAGCTGGCGGGTCAGCTCTTCGCCGAAAGCGGCATGGCCTCGCGGGCCGAGCAGTACTACGAGCAGGCGCTCAACTGGGGCGGCGACGATCCGGAGGTCGAGAAGGAGCTGCAGAAGCTCCGCAAGAAGGGCAAGGGCAGCCTCTTCGGTCGCGGCTGACGATCGATGCTCACGGTCAAGGCCTGCGCGCTTTCGGACGTCGGGCGAAGCCGGCGGCGCAACGAAGACTTCTTCGCCATCGACGGGGAGAAGGGGATCTATCTGGTCGCCGACGGCATGGGGGGCCACGGCCACGGCGAGGTGGCCTCGCGGCTGGCGGTGTCGGCGATCGGCGACTTCCTGAGGCAGGCCGCCCGTCGCGGCCGCTGGCGGCTCGGCCGCGGGCCGCGAGCGGAGGGCCGCGAGGAGCGGCTGCGCGACGC